>NZ_JBIMRA010000012.1:0-142562 GCF_043945515.1 Citrobacter freundii complex sp. 2024EL-00216
ACTTGCAGCCTCCGCAGTCCCTACTGTAAAGCCAACTTTCAGGCCAGGTTCCAGGTTGAAAGAATAAGAGCCGGTTTTCTGATCCACTAACAGGTCGATTATACCAACTACGCTGATTGGTTTGATTACCGCCCATGCAACGCCCATTGCTGCACCAGCAGCCTGCTGAGGCGCACTAACAGCACCGAACACCCCGATAATTCCCTGCACAAACCCAATAACTCCGCAAATAATGCATACAACCCAGAGAAATTTCATTACCAAAACTCCTTTTATCAAAGAGTAACCATGATAAACCCATGAATTATTTAGTAAAGCATGATCGCAGACACTCAGCGAATACCTGTGGGGCTGATTAACACAGCTTTATTCAAACGAAGCGAAACCATTTCCATATCTCCTGTAATGAATCTTTTAAAGAGTCGCAATCTTTACGACTCACTAATGGGAAGACCTATTAGGCCCTACAATAGATGACTGAAATCCTCAGCCATCTCCACAATTTTGGTTTGAAGGAGATACAATATGACAGACACAACTCTAATTGACTTTCTTAACGCACTTTCCCCTTATGCGACTCCCATAATCGAGTTCCTTATGCACTGGGCGAAACTCGAATTGCAAAAGCGATATACCAGTAAAAAATTAAAGTAATCGTTACCTCAAGCACCTTAAGTTTTTCCCTCTTTCCGTCAATCCTACCATCAAGCACAGCCACTGCACGTGGGCGTTCATCGTGTAACCCTGTTGTTATTCGAATGTCTCACCGAGTCGTAAACACGCTCACATGTCATTCCAGCTCGGTAGCTTTCGTCAGATCGCTCAGCATAATATCGAGCTTCTTCTGCAAGGCGTCCGAGCATGTCGGCGAGCACTGCGGCGTCGGCTCCGGCTGTTTTGCTTCTGACGGCAGCGGCAAGATCTGAGGTGTGCTTTGCGGCGTCCAGGCGGGCGACAAGCTTTGTTGCTTCGGTGCGCAACTGGCTAACAGTGGCAGACAGGCCAGCAGCAGTGGCAGCAGATTTAGCGGCTTGTGCTTGTGCATCTTTTACAGCCTCATCACGGTCAATAATTCGCCCTTGTTCAATCATGCGGGCGGCGGTCTGCGCGTTCGCTGTTTGCGATGATTCCGCACTATCACGTTCCGCCCACTTTTTTTCCCAACCGCGGTTACTCCACTCGTTTCCGGCGATAAATGCGACGGCCACCAGCACCGAAATGGCAATGAACTGATAGCGCAGGCTCACTGTTCTATCCCCCAGCACGCCAGCGCGCTTTCCTGGTCTCGTCGTTCTACCTGGCCATAGCAGCCATTTTTCTGACCTTTGGTCAGACGACAATCGCGGCCGCCGTCTTTAATCCACCAGCGAATAGCTTCACAGGCTCCTTTACGGTCGCCAGCATTGATGCGCTTATAGAACGTAGACGGGAAGCATTTTCCGGGGCCGATGTTATAGGGGCAGAAAGAAGCGATACCTGCTTTCTGCGGCTCGGTCAGCGGAACTTTTATATTTCGTTCAACCCATGCCAGCGCCTTGTCGCGTTCAATGGCGTTCACCTGGGCACATTTCTCAGCTGACAGCTTCATACCCTGGATAACGGGTTTACCATCAACCACCGTGGCGCCACGGCAAATCGTCCAGAGCCCGCCGCCGTCACGATACGCCTGCTCGCTATTACCCTCTTTCTCATCCAGAAACTGATCGAGAATCACGGGCGCGGAAGCCCCGGCAAGAATCAAACCAACGACCGCTGCGCTCAGTTTATTCTTCAGCTTTGGTGACATTGCCATTAAGCCGGTCCTCCCTTTCCTTTTGCCTGTAGTACCAGTTCACTGCACAGGTGATAACGGTGCATGCGATACCGACAATAATTGCCCAGTCGCTCAGGCTTAACCCTGCAATTCTGTCGGCCAACATCCAGGACACCTCTTTTGCTGTTTTAGCTGTTTCGGCGTATGCCTTCGCTGATACACCGCAGCCGGTCAGCGTGGTGCCTGTTCCATATGAAAGTCTGCTGTAAATGGTGCTCATTCTGGTCATAGCCTCACCTCCGATTCTTCGGATGGCGTTTTGTGAAAGGGGAATAAAAAAGCCCGTTCGAATAAACGGGCCAGAAAATAAGCATATTGCATTACTGAAGCGTCAACGTGATGCCGGGTGCCTCCCGGTGGGCCTTTGGCTGACAAACCATGACCCGTGTGCACTAAGCATGTCATTCCATGACTTTGTTTACTGTCAGTTTCACCCCTCCGCTTAGGGGGATTCATCACACTTACGTCAAACGAGAGCTTTTACTAGATGCTCTATAACTTTAGAATCAATAAGAAAAACCTGCAATCAAACAGCACTATTATTCTAAAAGGATCAGACTTCACGGGCTTGATTTATCAACAAAGCACGTAGTGAGTGATATCCGTGAGCCTGAAATGAAAAAGGCCGCCACGCGGCAGCCTCGAAGTAAGTACGGTTGTTTACAATGGTGGAGAGAGAGGACCTTCTAACACATCTGCTTCACCGTTATGGCAAATGTCATCGCCTCTGGTCAGATGCCAAACACCTGTGATTATTTTCCCCGTTTCCAAGTCATCAACAGTGTCATTCGTGTAGTACGCTACCTGTACAACTCCGACATGCTGAATCCAGTAATACCCTTCTTTCATAAGCTCCTCCGCGATACTCAGCAGATAGTATAGAGCGGCACAAATGATGCTGTGGTGCAGGAAGCCACAACTTAACCTTTGCTAATAAAGTAATTTCGAAAGATGACGATAATGGATAATAAATGTAAGGTCGGAGGAACCACCATGAGCATGACAGTTAGCACTTTGGGTCAGGACATACTACAAAGCACAGTAAAACAAGCACCTTCAAGTACTGGCAACTCTGTTTCACAACAAATTCAAAACCTGAAAAAACAAATTGGTGAGTTGACAAAAGAACTCAGCGCCATGGGTTCAAAAATAAATGAAGTAACCTCCGAAGATGAGGCAAAACTGCTTAAACAGCAGATGGAGATGATTCAAAGGCAAATCGAGTCTATATACGCAAAAATTGCTCAATTACAAAAACAAGAAGCAGAAAAAAACCAAATGGTATCGGGAGCATTACCTACGGTAAGTGACAAATCAGGTTCGAACGTTGCAGGGAATAATACTAAAAATATTGATGTCTACGTTTAGCAGCTACCCCCAACCATTTTTCCTTTGAGTTAAAAACGAAAAAGCACTGGAGCGTTGTGAGAACTTGTTTTCAAGTTAACGATTCAGCACGGCGATATGACAGGGGTACTGGTGTAATACACCTCGCGAATACCCCTGTCGTATCGCCGGAAAGCAAAAACCCCGCGCTGGCGGGGTTCTCGTTATATTCAAATTGTTCGCTTTTCGTCGCTGCCATCGTGGCGCAGCTCTGCCAAGCATGAATGGATTATCTAACTTTCTGGGTAGTTTTCAATACCAGACACAAAAAACAGCACAAAAAAGCAAAAATATTATTCCTTGCTTTCCAAAAGTGCTTTCGCTGACAAGAACACCTTTGCTCTGAAAATCTGTAAACACCACTTCACTCGCTCTCTGGCCTTTTCTTGTGTCAGCCATGGCGCAATCGCCTGTAGTTCCCGGGTTATGTCTGAGACTTTTTTTCGGGTGGTGTAATACTGAAGACCAACAACATAAACCGGATCGTTTATATCCAGCGCCTGCAGTACGCATTGCTCAACAAAATCGACATCGTCACTATGCAGGGCCTCGTCAATTACACTGGCGGGTGACTGGGGCCAGAGAATGCTGTGTGCCCTGTTCATTGCCTGCTGTCCACGGAATCCCTCTTCTCTCGCCTGATTTAACGCAACGGTGAATCGCTCGAGTGCCTTATCTGACCAGTTCCGTCCCTTAAGCACATTCCAACACGCATGTCCTCGCGGCAAACGAGGAGCAGTTTTTCCTCCCACACCTTCCCCCCAGGTAGTGAGCAGGGATTTAATCCATCCGGACTGGATCCCCGTCAGGAGGATACATTTACCGAGCCAACTTTTACGCGGCGCAGATGCTGCTTTACCAAGTGCTTCAAAATGATTGCGGCATTGACGTGGTGTCATCCTGTTTTTCTCCTTACACCAGAACACCGAGCCCGTAAGCCCGGTCCAGCACTCTGATAATCATTACCGGCTGAGGTACATGCTTTCGCTCAAACTTCACCGGGTCGTTATGTAGTTCTGTATGGCACTGACGACACAAAGGGATCGCGAAAATATCATGCGCCTTCGTTGCCATACCTCCCTGCCCCCAGCCAATTAAATGGTGTGGGTCATCGGATGGTTTGCCGCAGCATTCGCAGGGCTGTGTTTTAATCCATTCCAGATATCGGGGGGCCGTCCAACGGATACGCTTTGGACGTTTCATATAGGTTTGCGGGGACTCAGGGTCGACCAGAACACCAACTACAGGCTTAACCTCAGGCACCTGCGCTGGTGGCATGTTCACGGTTACTGTGCTGGCTTTGGCTGTAATGATGCTGGTGGCGGTTACACCCGGTTCGACGTCGCATTCATGCATGACTGACTGATGATCTTCCGAAGGAATACGAAGCGCCCGACTGGCTACTGATTCGGGAATTGCGTCGGTAACCCCCATACGCACCGCCCACCAGCATAGCTCCGCCAGCGACAGTTCTCTGGAAGGATCCTGATTCAGTGCCACCATGATGCTGTTGATAATCCAGCTAATAACATTACATCTCGCCAGCTCTGCAAGTTGTTCGCTGTAATGGTCACGCAAATGGTTATCACAATGTCCACACAGAAGAACCGATCCGGGTTCATGACGCAGAGTGGTTAACTCGTGATAATGGTAATCGCTGTGTGGCCACTGGCAGCAGCTACCGCCATAACGCAGAAGCCAGTAATCAAGGCCACTCAAACCACCAGCAACCTTAATAACTTTTTCATCCAGGAAGAACGGTCGCAGCGACTCGTCACACGCAAGCGGCTGGCGAACGTCAGGAACACGGCCAGCAGGCAACCGTTCCATACCTGCCGGCTGGCTTTCCACCAGCACACGTTCACAACTGAATAATGACATCAGCTCACTGCCCGGCTTGAGCAGCACAATTCCAAGCTCACGCGCAACCACCGGCTTCAGCAGCGCCCTCATTCTGCAATCTCCCCGATAATTATTTGTCCCTTCTCTCCCCATAATTTTGTGACGCGTGAATCCCAGATGTGAGCGTCATCTTCGTAAATGGCATCCATCAGGGCTTTCATCATGTTGTCGAAATCAGGTTTAGCCTGGTGTGGTTTACCGTTGAACTCAGCCCGTTTCTTTTTGCTCCAGCTCGCTGGCATCGGCAGAATGAAGGTGACATGTGAACCGCTTTCCGGCAGCTCGACACCCCGCAGACGAACTTCATCACAGAAAGCCCGGTAACGCAGAACCTCGGGGCGTTTTTTCCATTTGTCAGCGCGCGTCATTCTGGGCTTGCCCATTGGGGTGATATCGTAGACTTTCACATTCACCTCCAGATCCGTTGTTGCCAGGTTCTGTCCTGACGCGGAGGATCAGAGACTTCTGGCAAGAGCGCGCTGATCGTCCAGTGAATGAAGTCATTATCCAGACTACGCTCGGTCTTAATCTGCTTTGCGTGATAGCGGGCTTCCAGTTCGTCAGCCTGCTCAGTGGTGAGTTGGGTATGTTGAAACCAGCTTTTCTTCATAACGCACCTCTGGATGCGGCAAAAAGAAAATCGCTGGCGTTGGTTAACGTCAGTATGTGGAATTGCTTGAATTGATCTTGCGCCATGGGCTTTTCTCCTGTGGCGCAGCAGGTATAGGTTGTTCAGGCCTATGACGGGAGTGTAACAGAATTCTGGGTTACGCGATAACCAGCCCTTTCCAGCATCTGAGTAAACAACGTAGGTGTGCCGATAATTTCATCATCCTGAAGAGGCATAAATGACACCATGCTACCGCGACGGTACATCAGTGCGCGCTCACACTCGGGAAATGATTGCAGTCTGGCAACGATAACCCCATCGTGACATCTGATGACTGCGTAGCCTTTTTGGGGCAATTCTAATTTTTCTTTCACTTAAACTCCCCCATGCAAACGGGATAAAAGCAACACCCAAAATAATTAATAAAACCAGTCGCCAGCACTTTCCCAGGTATCCTGGAGAATCGTCTCAATTTTCTTTTTATCTTCCTTGTTACCACCAAGAACACTTAAGCCATCAGAACCTGCACGACGTATGCTCAGGCTGCAGTTCTCATACTGATTACCCAACCTTTTAAGTAACTCTTTCTCCAGCGCCGGAACTGCTCCCTTTGGAAGTTCTTTAGTACGATCAATGGTGAGTTCAACTTTCATATTAGCCTCCACCGCAATACTGTATATTTGTACAGTATACCGATACATTGAAATGATCAATGACTTAAGAGCACAAATTGCTAACCTTAGCCTATCAATTAGATGCAAAAAAACCCGCCGAAGCGGGTTCAATCCAATGCGGACTTGTTGTTTGAACACCATAGTAAGTATGGAGATATCAACGTCCTTAAATTTGGATAAATGTATTGATGGGGATTGATTGCACAACTTTCATACGCTCGCCCCCCTGCAACTTTTTCTGGTTCTGTCTAACATACCCAATCAAAATAACAACTGTGTCAGGTATCCCATAATAATCGCCATGCCCAAAATAACAGTCAGGAATGCAGCAATCAAGGGTGTTTTGAACATTGATTTAAGCAGTATTACTTCCGTCAGACTAGCTCCAGCGCTACCAATAATCAGAGCCATTACTGCTCCCGTTCCCATGCCTTTATCCATCAAGACTGATGCCAACGGAATTACTGCCTCAGCACGTATATACAAAGGTATTCCAATAACTGCACTTAATGGAATCGCAAACGGATTATCATGCCCGGCATGAGCAGCAATCCACTCTGCAGGTATAAAACCGTAGATAAACGACCCTATAACAATACCTAACATCAGATAAGGTAATACATCTTTAAATTGAGTCCAGGCATCCTGAAATGCCAGACGAATCGCACCAGGATCTCTTACTACACTTTTCGGGAAGAATTGTTTATTTGTTTGACCTGTCTCGCAGCTCAATTCACAATTTGTGCCCCGAAATGCTGAGAAACTCTTAAACGTTTCTTGTGGTTTAGAACAACTATTAGCCCCTATGTCCTGTTGATTTGATACAGAACAGCAAGCTGAAACACTCCGTAGTTTAGTTTCAAGAGTTTTTCCACTGCTAACACCACAACAGCTAGCCAGCGGTTTTGATGTTTCGACAATATGTCGGTCAAAACCAAGCACATCTAACAAAATACTTGCCAGTACGGAAACTGTTGCAGCTATAACAGCGTATAGCAGGGTAACTTTCCAACCAAAAGTAACCCACATCAGACCAATGATTATCGGGTTAAGCAGAGGTGAAACAAACAAAAATGTAAGTGTTGGACCGAAGCCTGCTTTTGCTGATAACAGTCCGCGTAACATGGGAATTGTAGAGCAGCTGCAAAACGGTGTTACAGCTCCTAACAGCAATGCAAGTATGTAACCTCTCCCCTTTCTCGCCCCTAACATTCTTTGAATCTTTTGGTCCGGAATTTTTTGCCTGATAAGGCTAACACCCGCACTAATCAGAAAAAAAAGCGCAGACAACTCGACAGCAAGAAACAAGAACATCTCTGCCGCGTTAGTAAACATAGAAATCCAGCTATTCATGAAACCTCCTATAAACTATATTTCTAGAATAATCGAATTATTGAGGTTAGATCAACATATTTCTGGTATTATCGAAATATCACTAGACGAGGAAGGCACCATGCAACTAGAAGAAGTAGCTAAAGCTATGAAAGAATTAGGACATCCGACACGTTTGTTTATTTTCAAACACCTTGTTAAAGCCGGTGAACAAGGTTTACCTGTAGGTGATCTACAAAAACAACTTGCGATTCCATCTTCAACACTGAGTCATCATATATCCGCTCTTGTTTCCGTTGGTCTGGTCAAACAAAATCGCGAAAGCCGATCCTTAATCTGCGTTTCTCAATATGACAAGTTAGAGTCGATTATTGATTTTCTACGCGAAGAATGTTGCATCAACAGTCCAAAGATTTAAATCGAGGCAATCCATTGTTTTTATTTGATAAAGGAGCCGCCTAAATAACAGGCGGCTCTCCTGTCGCTTATTTCAATTTTTTGCCTGCATCATCAACGACTTTCTCGCCATCTTCCTTGGCGAAAGCCCCTTTCTGAGCATCAGGAAGGATATCCAGAACAACTTCAGAAGGACGGCACAGTTTGGTTCCCAGCGGTGTTACAACGATGGGGCGATTAATCAGGATTGGATGCTGCAACATAAAGTTAATTAACTGGTCGTCAGTAAATTTATCTTCGGCAAGACCCAGTTCCTCATATGGCTCGACGTTCTTACGTAGTAACGCCCGGACGGAAATGCCCATATCAGCAATGAGTTTGACCAGCTCATCGCGTGAAGGTGGAGTCTCAAGGTAAAGAATAACGGTCGGCTCATTACCGCTGTTGCGGATCATCTCCAGCGTGTTACGCGATGTGCCGCAGGCTGGGTTGTGATAAATGGTGATGTTGCTCATATCAGTATCTCATTACAAAGTGAAAGAGAGACGTAGCGCCAGCGCGGCCAGCGTTACAAACAGCACAGGCAGAGTCATGACGATCCCGGTGCGGAAATAGTATCCCCAGGTGATGGTCATATTCTTCTGTGAAAGTACGTGTAGCCAGAGCAGCGTTGCCAGGCTACCAATAGGGGTAATTTTCGGCCCCAGATCGCAGCCAATGACGTTGGCATAAATCATTGCTTCTTTGATAACGCCCGACGCGGTACTGCCATCAATCGACAATGCGCCAATCAATACGGTAGGCATGTTATTCATGATAGAAGAGAGGAATGCGGTCAGGAATCCCGTTCCCAGCGTGGCTGCCCACAGGCCTTTATCTGCGAGTAAGTTCAGCACGTCAGACAAATATTCTGTCAGCCCTGCGTTACGCAGCCCATAGACCACCAGATACATTCCCAGCGAGAAGATCACGATCTGCCATGGTGCCCCACGCAACACTTTACCGGTGTTAATGCCGTGACCTTTTTTTGCCACAGCAAACAGGATTGCTGCCCCTACTGCTGCAATGGCACTGACCGGAATACCCAGTGGTTCGAGTACAAAAAAGCCCACTAACAAAAGAATTAATACAATCCAACCTGTTCTGAATGTTGCCAGATCTTTGATGGCTTTTGCGGGCTCTTTCAGTCGTGCAAGATCATAAGTGGGCGGGATATCTTTGCGGAAAAATAGATGCAGCATCACCAGAGTGGCGACGATGGCGGCGATATCCACCGGCACCATTACCGAGGCATATTCCGTGAATCCCAGTTTGAAGAAATCAGCCGAAACGATATTGACCAGGTTCGATACGATAAGCGGCAAGCTGGCGGTATCGGCAATAAACCCTGCGGCCATCACGAAAGCCAGTGTGGTGCTTTTACTGAAGCCAAGCGCCAGGAGCATAGCGATAACAATCGGCGTCAGAATAAGTGCCGCGCCATCGTTGGCAAACAGTGCCGCGACTGCCGCGCCGAGCAGAACGATATACGTAAACAGAAGGCGGCCACGACCGTTCCCCCAGCGAGAAACGTGCAGCGCTGCCCATTCGAAAAAACCTGACTCATCAAGCAACAGACTGATGATAATAACGGCGATAAATGTTGCCGTCGCGTTCCAGACGATATTCCACACCACCGGAATATCAGCAATGTGAATCACACCCGATGCCAGAGCCAGTACGGCCCCCAGCGTGGCGCTCCAGCCAATCCCTAATCCCTTTGGCTGCCAGATAACCAATATGATGGTCAGGATAAAAATGGCTCCTGCCAGTAACATATAACCTCCTGAAAGGGCAGCAATGCTGCCCCGAATGATGGTAATAACTAACCCGCGAGTTGTTTGAGTTTATCGATGCCGGTTGGTTCTGACGCCAGTACGGGTACAAGTGCTACACGGCTGGCATGTAGATTTTTAACGCTCTCGATCTGCGGACGTTCCTGCTGCGCTCGCAAGCGGAGCAGCGGTGAACGGGTATCCGCGATGGAAAGGCTGTTATTGATAATCCAGCCCCATGGATGAATCCCCGCTCTTTCAAGGTCAGCCTGTAGGCTTGCCGCTTCCAGTACCGGTGTGGTTTCAGGAAGCGTAACCAGCAGAACTTTGGTTCGTTCCGGGTCCTGAAGCTGCATCATTGGGGTAGTAAAATGACCTTTATCCCCCATTTTTTTGGCAATCTCTCGGTGGTAAGCCCCGGTAGCATCCAGCAACAACAGCGTGTGCCCAGTGGGAGCTGTATCCATGACAACAAACCGCTTACCTGCTTCACGAATCACTCGGGAAAAAGCCTGGAACACGGCAATTTCTTCAGTACAGGGAGAACGTAAATCTTCTTCCAATAGCCGTTTCCCTGCTTCGTCCAGATCTTTTCCCTTCGTCTCAAGAACATGCTGGCGATAACGTTCGGTTTCATCGTGAGGGTTGATGCGGCTGACCTGCAGGTTTTTGAGGCTGCCGTTCAGCGTTGTACTCAGGTGCGCAGCGGGATCAGAGGTGGTGAGATGCACGTCATATCCCATGTCTGCCAGCCTTACGGCGATGGCAGCAGCCATCGTGGTTTTCCCTACGCCACCTTTGCCCATCAACATAATCAGGCCATGTTCACTGCGGGCGATATCATCGACCAGGTCAGAGAGCGATAAGTTTTCAGGCGTGTACAGGACGTTCGTTACCGGGAGCGGTAATGCATCAGAACGGGTATCCAGCAGCCCCTTCAACGCAGACACACCAACCATATTTACTGGCTGGAGTAATAAGGTATCTCTTGGTAGCTCAGATAAACCAGCAGGAAGATTTGCCAGTGCTTCCTGCTCCCGTTGCCATATCGCAGCCGCCAGCGCGTCATGTTCAGCTTCGGCTTTAGGCAGCACACCATTAATAACCAGGTACTGGTTTTTCAGGCCAATTGCGGCCAGTTCTTCATGGGTGCGGGCTACTTCCTGCAGCGTAGATTTTTGCAGTCGTGCAACCAGAACCAGGCGGGTACGTTCAGGATCGGACAACGCCTCTACCGCATGAGCATACTGCTCACGCTGCTTTTCCAGCCCGGCCATTGGGCCAAGACAGGAAGCACCATCCGGATTACTTTCAATGAAACTACTCCAGGCACCGGGTAGCTGGAGAAGGCGAATCGTGTGGCCCGTCGGCGCTGTATCAAAAATGATGTGATCGAAGCGGGTCAGCAGGGAAGCGTCTGTCAATAAGCCGGTGAACTCATCGAACGCCGCAATCTCAGTCGTACAGGCTCCTGAAAGCTGCTCGCTGATACTGTTAACAACGTCTTCAGGCAGAAGACCTTTGATAGGATCAACGATTCTGGAGCGGTATTGTTGGGCGGCTTCCTGAGGGTCAATCTCCAGAGCGGAAAGTCCAGGAACTGCTGTCACAGAGCGAATGGTGTTACCGATAGCCTGGTCGAATACCTGGCCGACATTGGAGGCCGGATCTGTACTGACCAGCAAAACCCGCTTACCTTGTTCGGCAAGGCGGATAGCCGTCGCGCAGGAAATGGACGTTTTTCCTACGCCTCCCTTGCCAGTAAAAAATAGGTAAGGCGGGATGTTCTCTAAGAATTTCATATGTCCTCCTGACATATTCAGCAACAGGAAGTATTACCACCACAGCAGCTGGTGGGAGCTAACCCTACCTTCTCCAGCGGAATACCGAACCAGCGAGCCAGCTCAGCGCGTTTTGGGTATCGCCCAGCCATCACCGTTTCACCGTCCAACAGCAGTAGCGGAAGCCCTTCTGCTCCAGATGCTTCGAGGAATGCTTTCGCTTTCTCATTCTGAACAAAGCTCATGGGCTGCTGCGCCAGGTTGTAACGTTCAACCTGTACGCCACGTCCTTTCAGCCACTGCACATCAGCAGAGAAATCAACCAGAACCTGATCGACATCTGAGCCACATACGCCGGTACTGCAGCACATTGCCGGGTCAAACACCGTTAACGTCTTCATTCTGAATACCTCACATTCGGAAAATCATATATGTTCAGGCAAATTTTTTAGATGCAAACAGCCTTACCGCTACCAGAGCAGTTTGCAGATGCCAGCTTACGGGAGATGGCCTGTACGTCGTCCTGTTGGCTTAACCAGGCCTGATCAATTACCTGAGCAGCCCATGAAGGAATATGCGGAGATAAGCGGTAGTGAACCCACTTGCCCTGCTTGCGATCCAGCAATAGTCCACTTTCCCGGAGCATTGCCAGATGACGGGAGATCTTGGGCTGCGACTGATCCAGCGCCGTACAGAGATCGCACACGCATAGCTCTCCCATTTCTCTAAGCAGCAACACGATGCCCAGCCGAGTTTCATCGGAAAGGTTTTTGAAGAGTTGTAGAGAAGTTAGTTCAGCCATTTTAGTCTCCTGAATTCTCTCCGTAGTTTCCTGCAATAGTTGAGTGTCGTCAACCATCACATTCGAAAATTCGAATATGATGGCTATGTGGTTTTAATATCAGATTTACTGATTGTTCATTATTCAATTTGTTAATCCTGCCGCTTTTCGACGCCTGTATTCATCTATCAGTAATTGTGCTGGCGTTGGTCCTGCCGGATGGCGCGGCGCTTCCAGTTGACGTCGAATTGGTGGGACACTTAGTCCATTACCAACATGCTTCGACCACTTCGTGAGTAACTTTTCTGCCAGTCGTTTCAGCTCCCCCTCTGTCATTTGTCGTTCTACGCCCGTTCTGCGCATTTCGATGCAGATGTGATACAGCACGGGCTGAGGCCATGGATATTTATCGCTTCCTGAATACCGATATGACTCATTGCGCCAGCGCCGGTATTCCGTCATAACCTGCTCCGATTTCAGTCCGAATGGATTCGCCCCACTCTCTGAAACCAGAGAAACAAACTCAGCCAGGTCAGGCGGCCATGTATTTCCCATCGCGCAGCGCTCCATGCATTGCTGACAGACCAACCTAATTTGCTGTTCAGTCATCGAACCTATCTGGGCTATCCAGATAGGCGAAGGCTCCGCCCCGTTCTTCTGGGTCCATCGGTTCGAATACACCTCCCCCATGACCTGCCACAGTCGCCAGGCTGTTTCCGTCGCCATCAAGTCCATTCCTGCGGCGCCACTCTGCGTGTGCTGACTGAATTTGCTGAACTGCCCGGGATGCTGTTGGTTCTGATCCTGCTCCCACATGACTGTTACCTCCGGTTTCTGGTTTTACCTGCGTTCTCACCCGGGCTACATGTCGGGCAAATTTTTGTTCCCACTGGATTTGTGTAAAAACTTTCCCTTCCGACTCCCAATACGCGGTGAATTCTGCGAGTTCAGTCAGAAGGTATTCTGGTTCAGGCAGGGTGATACCCCACGATGCGGCGCGCTGTCGGAAGTCTCTGGAGGGAAGCCAGCTATCTGCCATGCTGAATTTCCCGATCGGTTCATCAACACCGTCCAGGTATCGGGGCATGGCCGGGGATGGCAGTTCATCCTCATTCAGATTTTTCATCGCACCCGCGTTAAGAGAGGGGTTTAAGATCTGTTTACTGCTAACTGCTTTCTGGATACCTGATGGCAAAGGTTTAGCCAAAGACTTAGCCTTATCCTTAGGCAAGGCGAAAGCCTTATCAAAAGCCATCCCCATAGCGTCAGAAACCCCGTAGCAGGCGGCTTTGAGAGCTTCATATGCTTTATCTTTCAGTGAACATTCAGGCAGTAATTCAAACGATCTTGCCCAGGATTTGATCACGTTTACTGATGCTGGCGGGTTATGTTTCACCGCATTAGGCAACCAAAAAACTCTGGCTTTAAGATCGGCTTCCACCATACCTAACGCTATGGCTTCACCTAAGGCTAAGTCGAAGGCTTCGACATCCCAGTTTAATTCTTCGGCCATAGCCGCCCTTCCCGCCTTATACAGCCCGGGAATAATCCCTGTGAATGGTCCAGTAAGCAGGTAAATAAACAGACTCTGCCCACTTGGCGGGAGTGGTGATAAGGCTCGAAACTTAGGATCATCCCACATGGTAATCTTCACCTTACGGTAAGGCTCGTTACTAGCCTTACTCTTAGGCATGGCCTTAGCCAAAGGATTAGGCATACTTCACCCCGCGAGTTGCAGTAATAATGGTCATTGGTCAAAACTCGATTAAAACAATTGCGGCGCTACGGCGCTTATACTCGCCAGTAGTGGTCCCGCCGCGTCAGCAGGTAGCATGTTGAACAATGCGATTGCCGCTTCACGAATCTCCTTCTCGAGCTTCTGTAACGGAGCACCGATTAATTTCGCCTGGTGTGCCTCACTGCATTCTTTGATAGCGTTAGCCACCAGCTCCGCCTCTGTGCTCGCATTACTTAACCCGTGCTTCCTGGCAATCTGAACTGGCATAGCGGCGATGATTGAGCCTGACAGCTGCATCACGTAAGCCGTGTACTTTTCTGACCCTCCTTCGTTTTTCAGATATCGAAATAAATTCTGTTTATTAACAGCAATTCCACGACCATCTGCCTTGGCCCACTCTTCAGCCACCAGCTGAGCGATCCGTTCCTGTGCCTGTCCTGGTAATGTCGATTCCCATTCACGAACGGCTGCCAATATGACGCGGTGCTGAATGCTGTCGCGTCGCTGGGGTTTAAATTGATTTTGCGATTTCACCGCAGCGGCTACTCGTGGTTTATTATGGGTATAAGCTACTGATTGCATCTTTCAGACCTCGCTTTGTGGCGGAAATACACTATCAAGAGAGCAGGTGCGCCCTAACTCGTTAAGCTTCTCCACAATCAATCTGCATTCCGGTAGGCCAGGCTGACGTGTTCCGTTCTCATAATTTGAGAGCCTTGACTGACGCCACCCGAATAATTTGGCTAATTGCTCTTGAGTTAAACCGAGCGCTTGCCGTTCTTTGGCGATGTTGTTCATCTTGTCCTCACATCTAGTGTTTAACTGAATTAAACACATAATGTGTTAGATAGTCAAGACGAAACGTTCTTTGAGCATTAACACGTAACGTGGTAAAAATCAGTAATGAATATAAACACTGCAATTGCCGCCAGACTGAAGCAGCTACGCGAACAGAAAAATATGTCGCAATCTAAACTCGCAGAGTTATGTGGGTGGGCTCAGTCACGCATCGGGAACTATGAAGCGGGTCGCCGCAATGTGGGCGTTGACGACGCTATAACGATATCTAAAGCTCTCGGAATTAGCCCGGCTGAACTAATGTTTGGTGATGATCACGCCGAATCATGGTTAACGCCAAAACATCGTAAGTTGATTACTCTTTTTGACCAGTTGCCGGAGTCTGAACAAGACAGAATGATCGATACCTTTCAATTGCGGCTGAAAGAAATTGATGAGTATGTCGAGAAGTACCTTCGGGGACGATTAAAGCCAACTGACGATTAAGCTACAATTTTTAACAATCTAACCAGCCTACTTGGCTGGTTTTTTTATGCCTTTCACCTTCCCTTTTCCCATATCGTTATCATCCTCGCCACCTTAAACACATGCCGTGTTGACTTTTAAACACATTTAGGGTTTAAATATAAACACAGTTTGAAAAGCGTCATCAAGGCAGGACGCCCACGAAGTAGCTGCCGGCGGCATACGAATCACCGGATGAGATGACAAGCATTAACACGCAGCAGGTTCAACGTTCCGCCAGCCTGGCGACAAGGGCAAAGCAAGAGGATAAATCCATGATCGATTTCGCACGTAAACCAGTGCGGTGTCAGGCCGTACATCTAAACCGTATTGAAGTAATCATTCGACTGATTTGCTACATGCTCGCCCAGAAGGGCGACCCGTCTGCCGACCAACAGACTTCAGTTCGTTCATAACGAGTTTGACCAATGGCTGTTGCCAGCATCAGTAAGGAAGTGACTATGGAGTTTGGAATGAAACGTGTGGTGGCATCTGTTCAGGTGGTTGCCATCCTCAACAGGGTTTATAACGGCAGCCCTGTTTCCGTCGCATCTATCAGTAAGGAATCAAAGCTGTCTGTATCTTACCTCGAGCAGATTTTCTCGAAGCTGCGCAGCAGTGAAATCGTCACCAGCCAGCGTGGCGCTGGTGGCGGGTACCACCTTAGCAAAGCAAACCCCAGCGTGGCTGACGTCGTTCGCGCCGTTACTCACACGCCTGATTCATTTGAACCCGTACTGAATGCTCTGGAGTGGGTCCCCGTTGCACAGCTGGTGCAGGGAAAATCCCCTACCCCATAAAGCACAAAACCCGCGCTTGGCGGGTTAAGTACCCGGTCAGCCGACCAAAGCTTTCCGGAACGAGTTTTGACCAATAACCACTACCTTAGGCGGCGATCATCAGCTGCCGGGTATCTTACAATCCTATGGAGCCCGAACGCAATGTTAACGTATGCGTATCTTATTAAAGCCAAAGCGAAAGCAACTGAGGCAAAAAACCTGTTTTGCTGGTTCTCTGCGAAATCAGATTCCCGTGCAGAACGCGAAATCCTCAATATTCTCGAAGACAACAATATTGCCGTCGGTCGTGGCGCCGACTATCAATTACCTGTCCGCACCAACTGGTTTGTTGTTGACGATCTTCCTGAGGAAAGCACACTTGATGACACATGGTGCGATCGTTACGAACTGGCAGAAGACCAGCAAACGTGGCAACTGAAACAGAAGCAGGATAATGAAAATCTGGAGGCTTCCAGCCAGCAAAAACCTGAAACCTCCAGTGCCAATGTACCCACCAGCGATGCGCCAGCATTGCTCCGCCCCATATCTCGCCTGCGCCTGTCTCAGCGGCTGATTGCGCACCTGTTAAATGAAGGTGAAGAGAAGGAAATCAGTGAAGCGCGGCACGTCCAGATCGGACAAATGGAACTGGACGAAAATGATCTCTATATACAAAACCTGTTACTGGCCGTTGCAAATGTGCCAGCGGCGAAAGAGCTTTCTGCTCATGTCGAGTGGAACCTGGCAAACGCAATAAAAGAAGTCTTCGACCGTGAGCAGGTCTATAACATTGCTTCATTTGAGGAATTTATTACCGAATGGATTGCGGAACCGAAAGCGCGGACTCAAACCGTGCAGGAGTGGGTTAACGATAAGAAAGCACGAATTGTGGGTGATGAGCCCACCGTTCCACCTGTAACGCCAGAACTCATTACCGTTGCGACTCTCCCGCTACGCCAGCGCCTTTTGGCTCAGTTTATTTCTGAAGAATATGCTTACCATATTGATACTGAGCAGAAGAAAACCATTCAGGAACTCGAACTGGATGTGGATAACAGCTATGTGCAAAACCTGCTGCTTGCCGCCGAGAATGTAGAACCATTCAGGAAAGCGCCAGAGATCGATATCTGGAAGATTGTCAGCGCGCTGAAAACCGTTTTTCCGGTTGATGGAAAACGAGTGGATTTGTCTACCGTAATTCAGTTCTTTAAGGCCTGGTTCAGTACTGAACACATTGACCGCGGGTTGCTGGTTAAAGAGTGGGGTAAGGGCAATCGTGTCTCGCAGATTCAGCGCTCTGATACTGGAACGAACGCTGGTGGTGGCAATAAGACCGATCGTAACCCGGCACTTGTCCACACACTGGAAACTCTGGACATTGATATTGCGCTGGCCACACTTCCAATGGATTTCAACATCTACGATATCCCAGGTGGCGTTTTCCGTCGCGCAAAAGAGATCATTGTTAAAAACGAAAGCCCGTTCAAAGAGTGGTCCGTCGCCCTGCGCAAACGCGCTGGCATCCTGGATTATTCCCGTGCCGCTATTTTCGCACTTATTCGCAGTGCAGAAGAAAACGCTCACCATTTCCCGGAACTGCTGAGCCGTTACATCAATAAGAACCTGACTGAAACCGACCACCAGCACCCAACTGAAGAAGCCCTGGCGGCAGCCGGTCACGTGCCAGAAAAAAGCTGGGAAAACGAGATTAACGAGAAAGTCACAGCTGAACAGAAGGCAGGAGCCGAACAACCAGAAATCGCCAACATGGGCAACGGGGTGTTCTCCATCGATGGCCTGATGGGGAACCAGCAAGCGCCAGCGCTTTCTGTCGTAGACCAGGTACGCCAGCGCGCCGTCGAGGATAAGTTACATCATACCCATACAGAGGAAGCCACCAGCGATGTGCAGATGGAAGAAACTGACAACAACGAAATCAAAGCTAATCCTGAAGTGTCTCAGAGCGAAACAGCAGTTTTGCCAATTAAAAGCGCTGATGCAACTGGTGACGCGTCAGCTTCCCTGAATAATGAACTCGTTCACCATATTGAAACGGATCCCCTGAACGCTTTCTATACTCACCTGATGGTTGATATGGAAACCATGGGCAACGGTCCTGATGCCCCAATAGTCTCTATCGGCGCTGTATTTTTCGAGCCTTCAACTGGTAACACTGGTGCCGAGTTTTACCAGGTTGTCAGTCTGGAGTCATCGATGTCGTTTGGCATGAAACCGGATGCGTCGACGATTCAGTGGTGGTTGAAACAATCATCTGAAGCCCGCTCTGCCATTCTTGTTGATGAAGCCATGGGGTTGCTTGAGACCCTCGAACTCCTGGCTGACTTTATTGCTGAAAACGCTGCTAACGGTAGTCACACAGTTCAGTTATGGGGTAATGGATGTTCGTTTGATAACGTCATTCTTCGCCGCGCATACGCGTTAACAGATACCCCCTTCGCTGTTCCGTTCCGGAATGACAGGGACGTAAGGACCATGGTCGAACTGGGTAAATCCGTCGGTATAAATCCGCGCTTCGACATCCCGTTTGAAGGTGATATGCACAATGCACTTTCTGACGCCCGGCATCAGGTCAATTACGTTTCTGCAATCTGGCAACGTCTGACCGCAAACTGATTTTCTAATTTCACAATTTATGGATCCTGCCTGGTATGTTTTTACAGGCAGGCCATCAGAGAGATGAGCTATGCACGAACTTACACTGTCTCCTCAGGAAATTGCAGAAATTACTGGTTATCAGCGCTACACCCACCAGCAGCGACAGCTGCGGTGTCACGGCATACCGTTCACCACTGATGGGCGGAACCGCCCAATTGTATTGCGCAGAAGTATTGATCCCGGAGTTTCTGAATTACCTAAGGTCGATGAATATGTTGCACTTGAGCCAAATTACGACGCAATCAATGGGCAGACCAAGAAAAGATCCTAAAGACAAGCACCTCCCGCCACGCGTAACTAAAAACCGTTATAGCTATGTGTGGAAGCCAAAAGGAACAAAACAAAGCGTAACTCTTGCACCTATTACCGGGACGAGTATGTCCCGGCTATGGGCGCGTTATGAGGAAGAAAAAGCCAAGCGTTCAGACGTAATGACATTTTCTAAATTATGGAAGTTATTCACCAGCAGCCCAGCTTTTGCTGAACTTGCTCCGCGTACACAGACTGATTACAGGTCGTATGAAAAAAACCTGGTCCCAGTGTTCGGGAATATGCGAGCAGATGACATAAAAATTGAGATGGTCAGGATCTATATGGATAAACGTGGCCAACGAAGTATTAACCAGGCAAATCAGGAACTCGGCGGGATGTCGCGTGTTTTCTCATGGGGATATGAACGAGGATACGTGAAAGGAAATCCATGCAAAGGAGTGCGCAAGTTCTCTTTAAAAGCCCGTGACGTGTACGTGACAGACGAAGAATATCAGGCAATTTATGAAGAGGCGGCACCAGCTCTCCGGGTTGGCATGGAGATATCTTACTTATGTGCGGCTCGCGTTTCGGATGTTCTTTCTCTCAAATGGTCGCAAGTAAGCGAGGAAGGCATTTTTATCCAGCAGGGAAAGACCGGCACTAAACAAATAAAAGTCTGGACTGAACGGCTTCATAACACCATCGAACTTGCAAAAACCCTGGGTGGGCGGGAAACGGTTATCTGTAGCAGCAAAAAAACTAAATACTCGAAAAGTGGGTTTAACGATCTGTGGGAAACTGCAAGGGAAGCAGCAGGGAAAAAACTAGATAGAAAACTGCCGTGTACATTTCATGATCTCAAAGCCAAGGGAATATCTGATTACGAAGGCTCGAGTAAGGACAAACAACTATTCTCAGGTCACAAAACTGAAAGCCAAGTTGTGGTTTATGACAGAAAAGTGAAAATTTCTCCCACATTGGATCTTCCAGTATTGGGCAAATCAGAAGATGATGATGGCGAGTTTTATACCAAGTGAATATACCAACACTATACCAAGTGTGACATGAGTCGTTGAAAGGAATTGAGCTAAGTGTTTGAATAGTGGCGGAGAGAGGGGGATTTGAACCCCCGGTAGAGTTGCCCCTACTCCGGTTTTCGAGACCGGTCCATTCAGCCGCTCTGGCATCTCTCCGTTTTGGCGGTTGCCATGATGCCAGGTAATTTGGCATTTTAACAGACCCCGTTCCGTCAATTTCGTTCAAGTGACGAGTTTGCGAGCAAAACGATGATTAAGTGGCCCTGGAAAGAGCAAGAAACAACCCGGAGTGACGACTGGCCGTGGGACGACGCCCTGGCTATTCCTCTTCTGGTGAATCTCACCGAGCAAGAACAAGCCAGGCTTATCGCCCTGGCCGAGCGCTTTTTACAGCAAAAAAGATTGGTAGCGCTTCAGGGGTTTGAACTTGATCCACTAAAAAGTGCGCGCATTGCGCTGCTTTTCTGTTTGCCTGTTCTGGAATTGGGGATCGAGTGGCTCGACGGTTTTCATGAAGTTCTCATCTACCCTGCCCCGTTTGTCGTGGACGATGAATGGGAAGACGATATTGGGCTGGTACATAATCAACGTGTTGTACAGTCCGGGCAGAGCTGGCAGCAAGGTCCGATAATCCTCAACTGGCTCGACATTCAGGATTCTTTTGATGCCTCCGGCTTTAATCTGATCATCCATGAAGTGGCACATAAGCTTGATATGCGTAATGGCGACCGTGCCAGTGGTATTCCGGCGATCCCTCTACGAGATATTGCCAGTTGGGAGCACGACCTGCATGCCGCAATGAATAACATTCAGGATGAAATTGATCTGGTCGGTGAAACCGCATGCAGTATAGATGCCTACGCAGCGACCGATCCTGCCGAATGCTTTGCCGTTCTATCGGAGTATTTCTTCAGTGCCCCTGAATTATTTGCACCACGTTTTCCGGCCTTATGGCAACGTTTCATTCAGTTTTACCGCCAGAACCCCATGGAGCGGTTACGCGATACCCGCTAAGGTGGCCATTGTCGCTCACCAAATGTGCATTAACGCTGAATTTGAAGATTAATTAACCAATTGAAATGACGCGCTAATTTTACTGTTGACACCTCATGGTGAGGTCAGTAATATGCGCCTCGTTCACACGATTCCTCTGTAGTTCAGTCGGTAGAACGGCGGACTGTTAATCCGTATGTCACTGGTTCGAGTCCAGTCAGAGGAGCCAGATTTTAGTCTCAAGACATCTCAGTGAGTCTTAAGACGTTTTAAAAACAAGCAGTTAGATTGACCCGGTTGTCCTGGTAAGGATTGCCGGGTTTCTTGACATCTGTAGTTTTTGGGGGCTTAATCGGGGGCCTCACGGTTCGTTGAACGAATGGAGCCCCCCGCTATGGCACTCACTGATACCGCTATCCGCAAGCTCAGACCCACAGACAAACCCTTCAAACTCGGCGACAGCGCCGGACTGTACCTGCTGATCAAACCTAACGGCTCAAAACTCTGGTACATGAAGTTCCGTATTGACGGGAAAGAGAAGAAGCTGGCCTTTGGTCCTTACCCGGATGTTTCCCTGCTTACGGCACGCCAGCTCCGCGATGCGGCACGCAGTAAAATACGTTCAGGGGTCGATCCCGCCGTTGACAAAAAAATCGCACAGCAGAAAAAGAAAAACGGACAGACATTCCGCCAGATCGCCATGAACTGGCATGCCGATCACCGGCGCTGGTCTGAACATTATGCGGCGACCATCCAGCGCAGGCTGGAAATGTATGTATTCCCGGATATCGGGGACAAATACATCGATCAAATCGTCACAGAAGATCTGCTGTTTACCCTGCGTAAAGTGGAGAACAAAGGCTTTCTGGAGATCACTGCACGGCTGAAAAATTACGTTACCGAGATCATGCGTTATGCGGTGAAAAAGCAGTTAATCAGGTCAAACCCGGCGCTGGATCTGGACGGCGAATTTACGCCACCGGAGACTCAACATTACCCGGCCCTGCCGCTTGAGAAACTACCAGAATTATTATCCCGGACGGATAACTACTCCGGCAGACTACTGACACGGTATGCGCTTAAGCTGTCGCTGCTGTTCTTTGTGCGCTCCAGCGAACTGCGCTTTGCCCGCTGGAGTGAAATCGACTGGCAGCAGAAGCTCTGGATAATCCCGGAAGAACGTGAGCAGATCGAAAACGTGCGCTTCTCTCATCGTGGCACAAAGATGAAAACACAGCACATTGTTCCGCTGTCCGATCAGGCAATGGCGATCCTGAAACAAACTGAAGCGCTCTCCGGGCATCTGGCGTTTATTTTCCCCGGCGAATACGACCAGGATAAGTGCATGAGTGACAACACCATCAACAAGGCATTGCGCGTGATGGGCTACGACACCCGAAAAGAGATCTGCGGTCACGGCTTCCGGGCGATGGCGTGCAGCGCGCTGAGTGAGTCGGGGTTGTGGAGCAAAGAGGCGATTGAAAAGCAAATGAGCCATCAGGAAAGGAACAGCGTGCGTGCTGCCTATATTCATAAGGCTGAATATCTGGAGGAGCGGATCAATATGATGCAGTGGTGGGCGGATTATCTTGATGCAAATACTGATGGGTATGTGTCGCCTTACCAGTACGCAGGCAACCTGAAGGAAGTCTCGTAACGTAAAAATGAGTCTCACCAGTTTTCATGGAGAGATTTTATTCCAGATTCAGGCCGCCAGAATTTTACTTGTTGGTGAAGCTAACATATCAACTCAGCTTCAGCAGCTCCCTGTCACTTCTGACAGATTTTATTTTCTCCCGTCTACGCGTAGAACTAAGCATGCAGAATTAGGGAGGAAATATGTCAACGAAATTTTTGAAATTAACGCATAAAACACATGACGATTCTGTCTATGTAGATCAGGTGCAACAACTTGATTCGCATAATTTCAATGCCAGTGCGGTTCTTGTTCGCAACCATGAGCATTTCGATGATTTTATTCCTACTGCTGCCTGTATTAATCCTATGTTCATACTGGAAACTGCCAGACAGATTGAAACTATCATTTCTCATAAATATTATAATGTAGAGGAGGATTGTCACTTCGTATTACTAAAATGGTCATTTATATATAAGCAAGCAAAGATGACAGATGATAACACTATTTCTGCATCGATAAATACTGAGCAACTGACGTGCGGAAAAGCAAAAAGTAATTTGTTCAAAATGAAGTTCTATTATAATGAGATGATAATTTGTAAGGTATATATAAATGTAAGGTACGTTACAGCTCAAACCTATAAGGTTATTCGAGGGAATGTTCATATTGAACCACTTCAATATTGCAAACGTAATATATTACCAGAATACGTAGGATATCACAATGATATAAATGTCTGTTTAAATCATTTTAACGATAGTATTCGACATAGTTACTCTGTCGTTGATATCCCTTCGAATAATATCACGCTTAATGATCACGTTCAGGATCATATTACAGGGATGAATCTTTCTGAAGCAGTAAAACAAACATGTTACTGTTATCTCAAATGCGTAATGGATGAAGATATTAGCCAGTTTATCCCTGTAATGATGAACTCAACTTTTTTTTCATATGTTGAAAACAACCAGGATGTGATGATCATTATTTCAAAGGTGAAATTACATGATGATTGCTATTGGTTTTCCGTTGACATAATGCAGAACGGAAATAAGAAAGCATTTTTTAAAGTTAAACTGAGAGGAAATCATGAATACATTAAAAGATATCCTGAATGATGTTTTTGGTGTTTCACTATCAGATATAAAAGATAGTTCAACACTGGAAGAGTTGGGGCTGGACTCAATTAGCATTATAGAGTACCAGATTGAAACGGAAAGAGTATTTAACCTTAAACAAGGGTCGCTTTCATTTACTAATCAGGACAATTTCACTTCGATAATGGAAAAAATAAAAGGAGTGAAGAATGAATGATATTGCGATAACAGGGTTAGGCATATTATCTTCTGCCGGAATAACACCAGATGAATGCTGGAATAATGTTATGGCTGGTAAAAGCATGGCCGCGTTTGATCCCAGATTACAGGAAGTGGATGTAAAAATAAGCTGCCCTGTAACTAAATGGGTTCCTTCTGATTATCTTAAAAAGTCAATAATATGGAGAACAGATCCCTTTATTCAGTATGCACTTTATGCTGCAGGTCAGGCCGTCAAGGATTCGGGGCTGGAGTGTTCTGAATCAGGCCCCCGGACAGGCCTGGTTGTTGGTAATTCTCTTGGTGGCGTAACATCGACTGAACTACTCAACCTGAGAGCGCAAAAAGAAGGTGTCATGTCCGTTGGCGGTGCGTATTTACTGTCAACTATGGGGAGTATGGCTTGTGGCAATATCGCAATGGAGCTTGGAATTAAGGGGCCGACATATCAGATAAATACAGCCTGTGCATCTGGCTCTGATGCTGTCGGGTTAGCGGGTAAAATGATAGAGCAAGGTAAATGCGATATTGTTATTGTCGGTGCTTCTGAGGCCCCTCTTACTCCACTGGTTGTTTCAGCCTTTTCCCGAATTGGAGCACTGACTCATAATGAAAATCTCCAGATAGCATCACGGCCTTTTGATCGTGAACGTGACGGTTTTGTTATGTCAGAGGGCGCAGCTTTTATCGTGCTTGAGAGAATGCAGCATGCAAAAGAAAGAAAAGCGAAGATTTACGCAAAATTATCCGGGTATGGCTCAGCTAATGATGCGTACCATGTAACGTCTCCCTCACCTGATGGTGATGGATTACGTTCCTCAATCAGCGCAGCGCTGGAAGATGCTGGATTAAAACCTGCCGATATTGATTGTATCAATGCACATGGCACCTCAACGCCACTGAATGATTTGACGGAAGGCAAAGTCATTACGGATTTGTTTGGTGAATCAACGTATGTCACCTCAACCAAGGGCGTTACAGGACACAGTCTTGCCGCGACAGGTGCTATTGAGGCTGTATTGTCGGTATTAAAAATACATCACGATTCAATTCCACCTGTTGGTGGATTAAACCATCCTGATGAAAAAATAATATTGAATCTGGTCAGTGAGCCAATAAAAAATGCAGGTTTAAGACATGTCATGAGTAACTCACTTGGTTTTGGTGGACAAAATGCATCAATAATCCTGTCCCGTTATGAATAAGAGGGTATAAAAATGAAGCTAAAAAAAATCAAACTAATCGCTATTGACAGTGATGGTGTTATTTTAAACGATACCTATAGCCCGGCTATTAAGATTTTTGTTGAACAGTATGGTGTGAACTATACCGCCGATATAGAACGGTCAGTATGGGGATCACCACAGATTACTGCCGGACACAATCTGGCTTTGGCCTGCAAACTTCCCTTTTCCGGGGAAAAAGTTATTCATGACTTTTTTAATGTCAGAGACACCTATTTAAAAGATCATCCTGTTCAGGTTGAACCGGGTATCGAACCTATTTTAAAAATGATGCAGGAATCTGGTGCCAGGATTGTCTGTTATGGTGGGAGGGATAAGCAATACTGTTTTGACAGATTCCTGGGAGATTATCGGCAATATTTCGATGCTAAGCACCCCTATGTTGATATCAATGCATTTCGCCCAGGTGTCAATGAAATTATTACCGATGTTTTCAAGGTTAATTATGATGAAGCCATTTTTATTGACGATATAAATCGTGTTGCGGAAGTATGCAAAGCATTTGGAACAGGGTTTATAGGTGTTCCGGCCCGGATGGAACATAACTTTCAACGAGAGGAAATGATCAGAACCGGAGTCAAACATATGGTTGAAAAATTCTCTGATATCACTGAAAACCTTTTGGGCTGTATTGATCAGGAACTTTCTGATAAAAACATATGGTGAGAGTTGAGTATAGCATGGAAAAGATAATTGCTTATATAATCCCGATAATTTGTGGTTTAACTGCGGCTAATATGTATTACATTCAGCCTCTGGTTCCCTTTGCACAGTCAGCATTGCAAATAGGTTATGAACAAACCTCTATGCTATACTCATTTTCCTTAGCCGGAAACGCATTATCATTGTTGTTTCTTGTCCCATTAGGTGATTTTTATAATAAAAAATCCATTATCATTCTATTATATCTGACCAGTTTTGTTGCTTTGCTTGTTTTCTATTTTTCCAGCTATTATCCGTTTCTGGCTATATGTTCAATGTTTATTGGTATTGGAACTTCAGCATTACCACTAATCACGGCGGTATTTAGTAAAAGAGAGAATGGTCATATCATTATCGGTCGTATTATGGGGGGAGTATTACTTGGTATTCTTGCATCCAGATTTGTTGCCGGGGTTCTGTGTGAAATTTGGGGATGGAAATCAGTCTATGCACTGTCAGCGATGATTACCTGCTTGTGTCTGTTCATATTAAAAATCATTTTCCCTGATGAAAAGCAAGGCCATAAGGCAAGTTATATCGAGATCTTGTCTTCTAATATTAATACTATTGTAATGAACAAAGTTGTCAGATTCTATAGTATCACTGGTTTTTCCCTGATGTTTGTTTTTTCTTCTTTCTGGAATAATATATCGTCTTATCTGACCTCTGCTTTTCATTTTAATGGCTATGAGATCGGTCTGTTCTCTCTGGCTGGGGTGGCAGGTGCTTCTTCTGCTTACTTTTCAAATGTAATATTTAAAATAATCCCTCATGGGAACCGTTTTCTTTTTTCAGGCTGCGTGATTTCCTTAATGATAGTATTGTTTTTTCATTATTCACTAGCCGCATTGATTTTGGGTACGTTATTAGTTGATGCATTTATTCAGCTTATTCATGTCAACAATCAGATTACTATGTACTCTTTATGCCGGGGAAACGAAGCAAGGGCTGCAAGTAGTTATATGACAAGTTTTGTCATAGGAGGCGCAGTTGGAGGATATCTGTCGTCCATTGTGTTCATTAATTTCTCATGGACTGGGGTCATAGTAATATGCATTTTAATCTGTTTTATTTCAATGACTATGAGGTTAAAAAATTAACATGAGTGTCATAGATAATGTTTTTAATAAGCGCAGAGAGATTGATTACTTTCTTTCGCTAATGACAGGTGATGAAAAACATGAACCCTCATCAATATCAACACTTGATGTCATATGGGTTCTTTTTGAGAAAATATTAAACTTAACACCGGAGAATGTTACATCAGATCTCAGGGACAGGTTTTTCTTATCTAAAGGGCATGGCCCTATGGCGTTCTATTCAATTCTGGCATTAAAAGGTTTCATTTCTCCGGAGATACTGAACACTTATGGAGAATATGACAGTATCCTTGGATACCATCCGGATCGAACAAAAATGGATTGTATTGAAATTTCCAGTGGCTCTCTGGGGCATGGATTGCCTATGGCGTTAGGGTCGATCTACGGATTGCGGGCGAGAGGAATTACGGGGCCTGAGCACTGGGTTCTCATGGGCGATGCAGAATTAGATGAGGGCTCTAACTTTGAGGCGATTGCTTTCGCAGGAAGAAACAGCGTATCTGAACTCAATCTGATCGTTATTGATAATGATTCAGCAAGCCTTGGGTGGCCTGGTGGGGTTGGACATCGTTTTTCAGTTGAAGGCTGGGAAGTCAGCAATGTTGATGGGAGAGATCATGCCGCTTTGTACGAAGCCTTCAAAAAATCTCACCCCTATAAGCCCCACGTTATCATTGCATCGGTTGAGACAAAATCAGGCAAACCACGTAGAAGTTTTTGAGGAATTTAATTATGAAGCATGTACTTACATGGGATCAGAGATTTGCTGAAATTAACGCCATGCGCCAGCGCTTTGCCGTCGTTATGTCAGATCTGATTAAACAGAATAATAACCTGGCCTTAATCCTCGCGGATATTACAGCGGAACGATTCACCGACGTGATTGAAGCCTATCCTGAGCGAGTGGTTAATGTAGGGATCAGGGAACAATTGATGATTGATATGGCCGGGGGGTTCGCTCTTGCTGGGATGCGCCCTTTTGCCCATACCTTTGCAAGTTTTCTTATTGAAAGACCTTTTGAACAGATAAAAATTGCTTTAACGCACCAGAATGTAGGAGCTGTTTTGGTGAGTGCCGGTGCGTCTTATGATTTGTCTGTTGACGGACGGACTCACCAGTCTCCTGCTGATGTTGCGCTACTGAATACCTTAGAGGGCTGGAATATTATCATTCCGGGAAATGCAGAAGAGGCTGAATATGCTCTACGTAAAGCGGCATCGGATACCGGATCTTACTATATTCGACTCTCAACAGAGGTGAATCAGGAAACATACTGGGATGGAGAAAACCACTTCAGTGTATTAAAAAAAGGTAGCCAGGGGACAGTCATTGCAGTTGGTCCCGTTGCTGACCGGGTAATGAATGCCACAGAAGGAATGGATGTTACTGTACTCTATACACCGGTGCTCTCGCCATTTGATGGAAAAGGATTGCTTGAAACTTTATCAAAACCATCCATTGTCATTGTCGAACCCTGTCTGGAGGGAACCTCTGCGCATGCTGTCTCATGTGCTCTTGAACAAATCCCTCACCGACTTTTATGTCTGGGTGTTAAACGCGATGAATTACGTCAATTTGGCACACCAGAGGAACATATAAGAGCTCATGGGTTGGATGTATCAGGCTTGCACAGTCGGTTTACATCATTTTTTTCCCTTTGATGGTACTTCCTTACTGTTAAATCAGTCCTTCACTGGTGGCTTTAAATATTGCATATTTAACAGAAGTTACATCAAGCTTAATCAATATATTATTAATATGAAACCTCACTGTTCGTTCACATATACCAAGAATCAGCGCGATCTCACCATAGGTTTTTCCTGTTTTCAGAAGATTGGCTACTTCATGTTCTCTTTTAGTGAACTTACAGGGAGGTTCTATTTTGTAGTGTTTCTCGAAGATACTTAAAATTTCATATAAGATATGCTCCTTATTGCCTGAAAATATATCAATTATTTCCTTATTATTTTCTTCAAAGTAAATAGTGAACAGTATTGTCACCTGTTGAATTTTAACGATGAAAGTAATCCCTGTATGGATTTTATACTTTTCAGATAAGTGTCTGATATCTTCGTTATTTGATTCTTCAGAATTCCAGAAGAAAGGGGTAATTCTCTCCTTCGCGCATTGCACGATATTACTGTGTATATGGAGTTTTCGTCTGATAAATTCAACCTCCCACGCATGTGGCATATTCGATATTATTTTAGCTTCATTAAGAGGATTTATTGTTATAATTGAATAAGTTTTTATATTTAAAGTCGCCAGATAATTCTGTAATGTTTTCTCTAACATTGTCATTTGCTCCCTATCATGATTGAAAAAAATTATTATGCTGATAAGTCTGCATTTTAACTATAGCCAGGAGGTTATGAGTTAAATACTGGTGATGGCTCAAAGTTACCGTTTATATCTAACTGCAACAGATAGTAATGTTTTTCTAAGCGGTTCGTGCTGAATCTGGACAGGTCCCACCCCGACGTATTGAGAATCCGATAGCAGTAACCGCATGGTCATTGCTACCCGGCCGCCAGCTTCCCTTGAGATCCCTGGTGCTTATTGATGATTTTATGGCATGGTGACCAGTGAATTGTAGGGCACACTGGCTGATAGTTATTACGTAACAAAGTCCCCTTCAAATAAAGCCAGCTGCGCCAGAATCCGAAAAGGCCAAAAGATAAAAGGCTAAGGGTAAAGACCTTTAAAGGTAACAGGACTTACCCCGAAAAGGCCAAAAGGCTTAAACCTCTGAGCAGGTGGATTACCGGGCAGCCTCTTCCGTCCGGTCACCAGTTCTTTGCTGATGACTGGACGGAAGAAGACAAGCAACGCGCGGCAGATTTACACTCATAAAATTTCGAAAAAATCTACAGGAAACTCTTTTTTATCAAAAAAAAGTTTCCCCTTTTCACGTCCATCGACCGGATGTAAGCTCCGGATTGCACAATGCTGTCGTTGGCAGCGCCCATGCTTCATGGCCTGAAAGAAGCGCCTGAGGAACTCAGGATGGCAGCCCCTACCGGTGAATACCTCCGCAAACACCGGCTCGCAGGTCACTGCGACAGAGGTCATACTTTACCGACAAAACGGCCTTTCGCTGCGCCAGCTCGCTGGTCAGCATTCCACGGCACCTGAAATTTCCGGGTCAATCCCTGTCCGGCTATGGATCAGCCTCCTTTACCCTGCGGGCTGCATTGCCGCCAGGCTTTGCTGCCGCGTGACCGTCAATCTGCGCCAGAATCCGCGATCTTTCGCGCCCGGCACTCAACCGGTGCGTCACTTTGCGTCGCGCAAAGCGACAAAGTGACGCACAACCACCACACCGCGCTATGCCACTGCTTTCAGGGCTTCTGCACATATTCCCTAATCTGATACGTCCTTTTTGGGCCGCTGTCAGCAAAAAGAGGAGAAAAAGATCGATGCCGAGGGGGGCATGATGCCCCGGAGAATTCCTGCTCTGGCAGGCAGTCCGTACCGTGTACTGGCTGAAACTCCCTATACCTCAACAAGCTGCCACTCCGGCGTGAAGGTATCGTTCTGGCGCAGCCAAAAAGCATACGCCGGAGACCATTTGTGTTCCCAAAATTAAGGGGGAGTATATGGGCAAGTTAGGTGGTGAAATGAAGGCGCTGGCAAAGCACTGTGGCGGTAGTCATAAAACGGTGAACGATCGCATCCATATCGTGCAACGTTTTGATCAGCATTTACGGGGACTGAACATCCAAATCCAGCGGGTAGCGCAGATTAAGGTTCGCCACATTGAAAGCTACATTCATGAAAGACTGGCGCAGGGGATCGGCAAACGCACGCTACAGAATGAAATGGCTTCGCTGCGTGCCGTACTGCAACAGGCCGGGCGTAAGCAGGTGGCAGAGCATGAGCGACTGACAAACAAATCCCTGGGGCTTTCTGGCGAATCCCGCTCTGGTACGCGACAGGCCATCACACCGGATCATTACCAGCATGTGCTGGAAATGGCCCGCACGAAAGATCCGGGGCTGGCGGCAGCACTGGAACTGTCGCGGCTGATGGGATTGCGCTCACAGGAAGCGGTGCAAAGCGCACAATCACTGAAAACGTGGAAACAGGCTGTTGAACGGGGTGATACGCGTTTAACCGTGGTTTTCGGCACCAAAGGCGGACGACCCCGTGAGACGGTGATTCTGGATTCTGACGCACTTAACAAAGCGCTGGATAATGCATTAGCTGTCGCAGGAAGCCGTAATAACCGGCTGATCGATAAGCCCGATCTGAAAAGTGCGATGAACTATTGGCACAATCAGGCAAAACGAATCGGCCTGACTGGCGCATATTCTCCGCATTCGTTGCGTTATGCGTGGGCACAGGATGCTGCCCATCACTATCTGGCCCAAGGATTAAGCCAGAAAGAGGTGCTGGCAATGGTAGCGATGGAGCTGGGGCATGGTGACGGGCGTGGGCGCTGGGTGGCACAGGTGTACGGACGTGATAATAAAACTTGCGTAACAGGCGTAGAATAAGGCGATCATGTGGTATTAGCTATGTAACAACATCCACTATGCGCCTATTATTTCTACAGGAACAGCAATCACACTTCCATTTGAAAACATCTAAAGTCAATTCTGTTTGAGGTAATAACCTTGGAAAACGAGTAACATAGAGGTATCTTAACAGTGTCTGATAGCTACTCTTTCGCTGTCATAGCAAAGTGATAGAAGGAATTTGAATGAGTATCAAAGTACGGATCCTCCAAGCTAATCATGGCGATTGCATTCTGATTACGCATGAAGACGTAGAATGCTGTTTTAACCTACTTATTGATGGCGGAAATGCTGCAACCTTCAAGCATGGTGTCGCTGAGAGGCACAAAGGTGCACTTTGCAGCGCTCTTGATGAATTAAAAGCAAAAAAACAATGTATCGATCTAGCTATTTTGACCCATATTGATGACGATCATATTGGTGGTTTTCTGAAAGCCTTCAAGGCTCAAGGATATCTGAGTGAAATGGTCAAATCCATATGGTTTAACTCATCAAAGCTGATTACTGACTATTTTGGCGAACCGGAGATCCCCGAAAACAATATTCATCTTGAATTTGACTCGCCAAATACAAGTGCACAACAAGGAAAATCTCTAGAAGCTGCGTTAGACAAAGTTGATTGCCAACGCGCATCATTAATCATTGCTGGCCAAACGATTCAGGCGGGTCCTTTTACTTTCAAAATCCTTTCGCCTAACGAAGAAGGTCTAAGGAAACTTTTGCAGGTATGGCCTAAGGAAAAAGCTCCGGCTGAAACTTCTGTTACAACCGATTACCAAATGAGTATTGACGATCTCTTGAAAGACGATTCCTTCGAATCTGATAGTTCTATACCTAATGGGAGTTCAATAGCATTTATTCTCAGTGTTGATGGCATTAATATGCTTTTTCTTGGTGATGCGCATGACGAAGTAGTGGTTTCAGAGTTGCATGCTTTAGGATACCGTTCAGACAATAAGCTACCAGTAAAACTCGTCAAAGTTTCCCATCATGGGAGTAAATACAACACAAGTCCAGAGTTTCTTAATCTGGTACATAGTAACAGCTATATAATTTCTAGCAATGGTGCAATCCATGGGCTCCCTGATAAGAGAACCATCGCAAGAATTATGACGGAAACCGATGCCACAGTTCTGTTTAATTATGAAAAAATCATCCAAGAACTTAGTTTAAAAGGCAAGGACGAGCACTACTCCAAGAGGCTTTCAGGATTTAATGGGGAGCTCAATTTTTAAAAATGACTGCTGATGAGCTAATTATTTCACATTCTGTTAAAGTAAACAGAGGTAGCGGAGTTCTGATTGGTGCGTTGTCTTCCGAATTTACTTACGTTTTGACTGCACACCACGTAATCGATGGTCCTATTACTGTGAGTCGTAATGGTCAAGAAATAAATGTCATCGGAGCTCCTTATCACCATCAAAACTACGACTGCTCGATTATAAAGGTCGAATATCAATCTGATATATTTCAGCGAGTGTGGAACAGGGAGCTTAGCTCCGGTTCTAGGATTTCATTCGTAGGTTATCCTAGATCCAATGTTGAATCAGATAGCCCATATAAAATTTATTCAGGTATTTCTAATAACCATGCTCATCAAACCATAGTATGCAATCTAGATAACTCCCCAAACCAAGAATCAATCGAAGGGATGTCAGGTGGCGGGGTTTACTATATTGAAGATGGTTTACCTTACTTGTGGGCAGTAGAATGTAGGATGGATGATGAAGATGCCAGTGCACGTTATGGTAGAGTCCGTTGTGTTGCTCTGACGTGCTTCGATCAAATTATCGAAGCCAATCAACTCATACCAATAGCCCCTTTTTTCATGCAATGTTTCTCCAATCTTAGAAGTGATATTTTCCACTTTGAAGCTGCAAGACCTGAGAATGTTGAAAAATTGCGACAAAAACTTGATGAGCAAGCCGAGTGGCTAATTGAGCATGCGATGCCTACTCCTTATGATCTGATGGTACGTTATAAACGAGAATTGTTACTAAATAATAGCGAACCTGATTCAACAGTTTTAGATAGAAGTCTATGGATAGCTTATCTAGAATTTGTAGTTATTTCATCAATACTTGATCAAAAATATGTTATTGATGGACAATATCTGGAAGAGTTGGATCGCAAGCGCCGTTTTATTTATTCTAGCAGTAATGGAAACTGGCTATGCCAATTGTCTGATATTTTCAAAGTAGCACGAAGTATGCTTGATGTTAATGGGGCTATACTGATCAATTCACCGCAAGAAAACGCCGTAGGTTTACCTGACCCCGAAGATATTGATGATATTATTGATGACATAGCCTCGTCGCCAAAATTCAGAGATCTCAATCGAATAGATAGTACTCATATTGACGTAATGAAAAGTTATTCAGTGGCTCATCTTAAAGGTTTACGGAATAGCCTTATTCTTGCAAAACATCGTGAATATGGGCGTTCAACACCTAGTCAACAATTAAGTATACTAAAGGCATACTATGATCAAGTTATCAAAGAAAGATCATGACCTCAACTTTTTAGTTTCAGAATTCGAAGGAATCAGATTCGAACTATTTTCAGTTGAAAAATTAAACTTCATAAATTGCATAGCATGTTGGTTTGACACATCTCAAGAGCTAGTAACTAAATGGAAAGAAATTCAGAGTATCATCTCCCTTAAGTTTAAACCAGAAAGCCGCTTCTCTAGATGGAATATTTATCTCGTATTATTGTGCCCAGACTCATTAGATATTCGGGATAAATATGTTATTGAAAATGATCGTTATGCAGCTAGGAAAATTGTTTTTGATAATCTAGGTACACAACTCCCACTTGAAAATATTGAGAGCAAAATCAACATTGAGTTACTAGGCACGGACCTTAAACTACAGGAGGTTATTCCCTCTGATAACTCCTCAGTAAAACTTCCTATAGCCTCGCTAATCAAAGATACACCAATTGGTTCGACTAGTGAGTCTAAAATGAAAAGAAATGAAATCATTAATAAATTAATTGAGTATTATAAACATAATGAAGATAAAGAAAGTTGAGATAGAAGGATTCCGTGCCTACAAGTTGAAAAAAGATGGGATATTTGATTTCACACTGAGCGATGGTACCCCCTCCAACTTTGTTGCGCTATATGCCCCTAATGGATTTGGGAAAAGCTCATTTTATGATGCAGTCGAATGGGCATTCACTAATAACTTAGAAAGATATGCGGGTGATCACACAAAAAAAAATAATCAACTCGCGGCTCGCAGTACAAAACAATCACAAGTACCGTTGAAGATTTTACGTAACAAAGATATTCCAGACAACATTACCACTGAAGTAAATGTAATCACCACACAAGGAAACTTTGTAAGGCAACTAAGAAAATTGAGATCCAATTCCATAGATCTCAATTTTGGAATTACTAAAGATAAAGAAGGGAAGAATTTTGGAAAAATAATTCTTTCTCAGGATGGCATCGATCGCTTTCTTAGAGAAGCTAAACCGCAAGAGCGATATGATCTTTTCATGCAATACTTTGGTGGTGAAGATGAAGCACTTCGTAAAGAAGTTACTGCACTGTTAAGCGAAAATAGTACAATACTGGATACCCTTCGTAGACAAAAAAGCGATGCTGAAAAGCAACTGAGTTCTCCTGTAGATACAGCAATTTTTGAAAAATTTAATTCAATAGCCATGAGCCTAAATATAGAGGGTGAATCAATACCTCTTGTTACGGATAATTTTGATCAAATTGCTGAATATGAAATAAAAAGCTCTATCGTTGAACGTAAACATGCTTTATCTATCAGAGGCTCAGCAGAAAGACAGCGCATAACCTCACTACAAGAGCAAGCATCTCGCCTTGAAGAATTTAAGGATAATATTGCTATAATTGCTGAACAGAATAAAAAAATCACTCGGACAACTAAAGGTATTACTGACATTCAGAGATACCAAATGCTTTCTAGTACTAATAATATCCACCAGAAAGATTGGCAAAAACTTACTAGAGAAATAAAGGAGATAGATACAATTGAAGGGTTAACACCCCAATTTTTAATAGACGAATCCGAATACAGAAAAGCTGTTAATGAACGAGATATTCTAGTCAACCAGAATACTGAACTAAATATAAAATTGATAGCTGCTCAATCAAATGAGAAGCAATGTCAAGAAGCTTTAACAGCAACAGACCAGCGCATGTTAATGCTACATTCTATTAATGATAGTAGCTCAACTACTTATTCAGAAATTTCGAACCATCAAGTTGGGCTATTAGAAATACAATCCAATCTCCAGAAAAAAACTGCAATTATCGAATTATCTAAATCAGAGCTTGAGCACTTTGCGAGAGATTTAACAAAGCTATCTACAATTTCATTTAGTGCTGAGACCATATTCGAGCAAGATTCTAGTCTTTTGGGATTATCCACTGAACGTCTTCAAAGTGTATATTCTGCTCAACAGGAGTTAATTTTACTACAACAGCATGACTCGACGATCAGGAGTACCCAAGTCACCCTTACACGCCAAAAAGAAGTTATCGAAGCTATTGTGAGCCAAGGATTGACCTACCTTGCCGAATGGCCCAGCAGTAACTGTCCTTTGTGTCGAGCAAAATATCCATCTTCTGATGATCTCAAACTAGCGATCAAGAATAATGACCTTTTGACTGAAACTGCAAGATTGAATGCACTTCAGCTAGAGCAAATTGCTACGAGGGAAAAATTACTTAAACATACTATTGATTCAGCAATCTCAGAAGCAAAAGAATGGATCGGTAAGAAAATTATCGAGCTTAAGGCTCAGATAAACCAAAAATCTTCGCTAATAGGCTCGACTGAAAAAGACATTCGCTCTCTTACGGCAACTATTAATACTGTCCAAGAGACGATTACTGCACTACAACTCAAAGTTTTAAATCTAGATTCTAAAGAACTTCGTATTCGACTTGAGGAAGAAATTTTAAGTTTATCTCACCTTAAGAATACACAGGCAGCTCAACTTATTTCGGCTAAAAGTGAGCTAACCAATATAAAAGCACTAGTACATAAAAATACAGTCAGACTCGATGAGTTACAATTATTGATATCTACCATCAATACAAAAGAATCATTTAGTAAGGTAGTCACTTTTGCATTAAGAGAATCTGTGCGTGAATATATTAATCTCCCGACCTATTGCGTTCAAAAACGAGCACAACTCGAACGTGATATTAATGAAAAAACAACACAAATGGAGAAATTATCTGCTGAGTGCAAGGACCTACAGCAGACAATGATAAATGATGGGAACTGGATGGAACATCAACAGTTACTTTCTCAACGAGATGAAATTTCAAAAACTATCAGCAATGCCAAGTTGATTGTAGATTCTTTCTTAGCTAATATTAATATGCTACTTCAGGAGGAAGTTGAAACTAATCCAGCCCTAATTCGTACCAAAATCGAGGCAGCAATTCAGGCTTCTACTAATCAATCAATTCGTCTAACGAAAAAAATAAATAAATTCGATCTGCTAGCCTCTCATCTTGAAGCATTCAAACCTTATCTTAATAGCTTAGAATTGCACAAAAAAATTGATGAGCTTGGTTTGAGAATCGAAGAACATCAGCATGTTGAGATGAAACTTTCAGCAGACCGTGAACTCATTTTCGCTGAATTACGCGATCGTATTGAGTCATTTTTCTTTACGGATTTGATAAATTCAATCTATAGCAAAATAGATCCACATCCCTCATTCAAAAAGGTTGAATTTATTCCTGATTTCGAGGGAGTTCAGCCTGGTCTGAACATTATCTTGAAAGATGAAACAGGAGATCTGATTTCTCCAATGCTTTATTTTAGTGCAGCACAGCTCAATATTTTGAGTCTGAGTGTATTTCTAGCTAATGCTCTTCATGCGAAAGATGATAAGGGTAATCCCCTTGATGTCATTCTTATTGATGACCCCATTCAGTCAATGGATTCAATCAATGTTCTTGCAGTGATCGACCTATTCAGAAATATTTCCCTGCGTTTCAATAAGCAAATTATAATATCAACACACGATGAAAACTTCTTTGAGTTATTAAAGCTAAAAATACCAAGTGAAATATTAGGTTCTAAGTTTTTGCAGCTAGAAAGTTATGGTGTAGTCAGACAAACTCAGAGTGCTCACGACTTTGTTGCAGGAATGCCGAGAACACATCTAGCAAATAATAAGGACGGATGAAATATCAATGACAGATAATTATCCAAAGAGATAACATTCATCTCTTTGGATATTACTGCATTTAGATCTTAACATTGATATAGATGTAAATGGATAATTTATCTATTCTCCTGTATGCCTTTATTAGCATAATAGCAAACAATATTTAGGTACAGTATTTCATCTAGATTCTAAGTTGATATTTAAGGAGGAATATCCAGTCTCAGAAGGTTGAATTTTATTTGATGGTATTATTTTAAAAAAAATTAAATGCCGTATTTTGTCTGATGTTTTAGAAAGTAAAAAAACAATCAGGAAGATATTATTTCCGATAAAATAAATTATCTGAAAATTTTAATCACAGCTTACTATTACAGGCCAGAATAGGTATATTTCTGTATTTTCAGCACTCCCAAATTTCGCATTCATACTATAGATTGTGAACATTTTTTACTACGACACATAATCTCATGCCATTTAAGATGAGAGATGCGCTAATACCATGTTTATTATCATTAACGTTTAAATAAATTATTTATGATTCTGGATTAATTACAATAAAAATCTCCATCCCTCTATATTTTTTAATTTTTTTGTGTTTCATTTATCCGATTAAGGCCATCAATGATATATTGTGGATAATTGCCAGTAAAATATTCTATGATAAGAGGGTTCCCAGTGAAAAAGTGGCAAGTAAAGTCAACCCAAAGATCTTTAGTAATTTTTCCATCCAATTTAAATATTTTTGTTGCTTTAGCCTTTACTAGATTTATGTTTTTAAAAGAATAATTAAAATCGGAATCTCTTCTCATTATGTAATCCTGTTTCGTATAAAGGTGAATAGCACCATCAAAGTGCCGAAATAATCCCGATTCCATGTCGAATTCAGCATGTATATACTTAGCTGGATGAAAAGTTTCGCCTTGAAAGTCGACAACAATATTCTCATTGCTAAATTCAATTGATTGAAAAGTTTTAATATTTCCTTTCGTATTCCATTTGACGTCAAGGCTATAAATATTATTGAAAAGTATATTGACCATATGTGTCTCGAGACTCATTGGCGGTTTTAGCTTTGATATACCATCCTTGATATTGGAAATATCTTCCTCAAAAGGAGCTCCATACCATGTATCAAGTTCAACATAACCATAGTCATCTACATCAATTTTAACTCTGTCGTAATCTAATGTTATTGATGCCTCTATATCATTAAAATCTAATTCCCAAAATTTTCTCACAAATTGAGGGGCCCAGTTGTTAGCAGAATGCATTCCCCTACGCAAAAAAGGAGTCAACATAAGCATATAATTGTTTGCGTAGTAATAACCTTCCCTGCTTTTCTTTTGATACAGCTCTGCTAATTGTTTACATTTGATTAAGTCATCTTTATCTCGTATCAACTCAGGAGCTAAAATCGATACTATATTGTCGAATTTGACAGTAAGACCAACTGGATCTGAATACTCAAAATTATCATCTTTGAGTGAAAATCCAATTCCCCCTAAGATATTGGATATTTTTTGAGCATTGACAGAGAATTTTTCGAGATAAAAATGTTTCATTTTCTCTCTTTGAAAATAATATCGTTCCATCAATTCATCATCTGTCACAGATTAATCCTCTTAAGTAAAAAATTCCTCAGAATACTAGTCACTGGTCCCGGATTAGGCTTGTGACCAAAGCCCGATTTTAATCACGAAACTGGCTGCGATACCTGCTTACAATCAAAATAACAGCCTAAAATAGGATACGCATCGCATTTTTAATCAAAAGTAATAGTTGGGGCCTTATTGAGGGCCTCACTTTTAGCTTTTAAAATAAAAGCAATGAAATTCAGTTAGATATAGAATTAATCGCATCCAGTCAGAGGAGCCATATTTAAGAAGCCTGCTTAGGAAACTAAGCAGGCTTTTTGCTTTTCAGGTCGCTATTAAATCCCTCTCATAAGCCCCCTGCCTGCTCTGCACCGCTGTTACATACCGCATCACAACGTTGATTAAAGTTATGTAAATGTAAATCGTTTAAACTTTGCAATTATTGTAAGTGCTAGTGATTATCATTTATTGTACGCGAGCCAAAGGAACGAGCCCCCCGCTCGGTTCACTGTACGTTCCAATTACTCTGGGATATAAACGATGAATTCTCTGCCTCGCGCCGGACTGCGCCGTATCACCCTTGCCTCTGCCCTGGTCTTCTCTGTTAGCCTACCGGCTTTCGCTCAGGAAACGTTAACGATCTATACCACCCGTGAACCGGGTCTGATCCAGCCTTTGCTTGATAGCTGGACCAAAACCAGCGGCATCAAAGTCAGTACGGTCTATATCAAGGACGGTATGCTTGAGCGCGTTAAAGCTGAAGGTAAAAATTCACCTGCTGACCTGCTGATGACCGTTGATGCCGGTAACCTCATTGATTTAGTGGAAGCGGGTGTAACTCAGCCAGTAGAGTCAGAAGCACTGAAAACCGCTATTCCAGCTAATCTGCGCGGCGCAGATAATCAGTGGTTTGCGCTGTCGATGCGTGCCCGCGTGCTGTATGCCGAGAAGTCACTGCCAATCGATAACTGGCATTACGAACAACTCGCCAGCCCTGAGTACAAAGGTAAAGTTTGTATTCGTTCCGGACAGCACCCGTATAACACAGCGCTGATCGCCGCAATGATTGCTCATCACGGTGAAGCAAAGACCGAAGAATGGCTGCGCGGTGTGAAAGCTAACCTGGCGCGTAAAGCTACCGGTGGCGACCGCGATGTAGCTCGCGATATTCTCGGTGGCATTTGCGATATTGGTCTCGCCAACTCCTATTACGTCGGCCATATGAAAAACGCCAAAGAAGGCAGTGATGCACGTCAGTGGGGCGATGCGATTAAAGTCGTTAAACCCACCTTTGAAAATGGCGGTACACACGTCAATATCAGTGGCGCAGCTGTAGCCCGCTATGCACCAAATAAAGCCGATGCCGTTAAGCTGATGGAATATCTGGTTTCCGCACCTGCCCAGCAGCAGTATGCAAAAGCGAACTTCGAATACCCGGTACTGAAAGGCGTGACGCTTGACCCGGTTATTAGCGCAACCATTGGTGAAATCGACGTCGACAAAACGCCGTTAACCGAAATCGTTAAATATCGTAAACAAGCTAGTCTGCTGGTAGATAAAGTTGGATTCGATCAATAAACCTCTGCAGTTTCCGACGTTACGCGGCCTGGTTTCCGGGCCGCAGTCATTATTAACGCCGCTACATCTTGGCGCGCTGTGCGTAGCGCTTGGCGTTCTGACACCGATCATTGCGCTGATTTGGCAGGCTACCCAGGCCGATTTATCTCACTGGGATAATCTCCTGACGTATGTACTGCCTGCCGCACTAAAAAATACCGTGCTGTTATTAGCCGGTGTCGCGGTGATGGTCGGCGTGATTGGCGTAGGCAGCGCATGGGCGGTAACGGCATGGGATTTTCCTGGACGTAAAATTCTTAGCTGGGCGTTACTGTTGCCGCTGGCGATGCCGACCTACATTGTGGCCTTTGCGTGGCTCGATCTGCTGCATCCGATTGGCCCTCTGCAAACGTTTATCCGTTTTTTATTGGGTTTTGACAGCCCAAGACAGTTCCGACTGCCTGATTTACGCTCACTTTCCGGCGCAATCATCCTGCTCGGATTAGTGCTATACCCATACGTGTATCTGACAACCCGCGCCATGTTTATTAGCCAACCGGCTCATTTACTGGAAGCCGCACGCACGCTGGGATGCAGCGCAACCGGAACCTTTTTTCGAGTTGCTTTGCCCATGGCACGTCCGGCACTGGCCGTTGGGATCAGCCTGGCACTGCTGGAAACGCTCAACGATATTGGCGCATCGGAGTTTCTCGGGGTACAGACGTTAACCGTTACCGTATACACCACATGGATCTCGCGTTCTGATTTATCTGCCGCGGCACAAATTGCCTGCATGATGCTGATGTTTATATTCCTGATTCTGACGCTGGAATTTTATGGTCGCAGAAAACAAGGATTCAGCAGCCGCAGCCTGCGGGAAATTCAACCTACGCGCGTGCAGGGCTGGCGTGGTTGGCTGCTCGGTGGCGTTATTTCACTGCCGGTTGTGCTGGGTTTTCTGGCTCCGGTACTGTTTTTAATGTGGGAAAGCGCCAAACGTATAGGTGATGAGAACCCCCTTTCCTCTTCGTTACTGTCAGCATTGCAAAATACGCTATCGCTGGCAGCGGGAACTACGCTAGTGGTGGTTTGCGTCAGTATGCTGGTGGCCTGGAGCGCGCGTCATAGCGCCGCAGACAACGCCATGCCGGGATTTCGTCGCGGCGTGATGCGTCTGGCCTCTTTAGGCTATGCGGTTCCCGGCACAATTCTGGCGATTGGCTTTTTACCCCCCGCCATGGCTGTCGACCGCTGGCTGGCAGATTTACTGGATGTTCGCGGCCTGCCGCTGATGTCCGCCGGGATCCTGCTGGTAATTTGTTGTGCCATGCGATTCCAGGCGATTGCCATTGGCGCACTGGATTCTGGTCTGGGCCGCATTCCACCTTCGCTGGAACAGGCGTCTCGTCTGTTGGGTGAGAATGGTGCGGGGACGTTTGCACGAGTCCATTTTCCCCTGCTGCGCCCGGCGTTAGTCAGCAGTGCCCTGCTGGTTTTTGCTGATGCCATGAAAGAGCTGCCAACAACGTTGCTTTTGCGCCCGGTCAATTTTGAAACGCTGGCAACGTTGCTGTATGCGGAAGCCGCCCGTGGAACCTATGAAGAAGGTGCTATCGCCGCGCTAATGATTGTTTTAGCTGGCACGCTACCGGTTATTTTGTTGGTGCGTCACCAAATGACTCGCCGTGGTTAAGAGAGCAACAATGTCAGAAATTGCATTACGACTCCAGGATGTACACGTTGCTTATGGCAACAGCCAGCAATCGGTACTGAGCGGATTTTCAATGTCGGTACGTAAAGGTGAAATTGCCTGTCTGCTGGGCGCTTCAGGCTGCGGAAAAACCACGGTGCTACGCGCAGTTGCCGGATTTGAACGCCTGCAAAACGGAGAGATCTATGTGTCACAGCGACGTGTTGCCGGTCCCGGCGTTCATCTGCCACCGGAAAAACGTCATGTCGGCATGGTCTTCCAGGAATATGCGTTATTCCCCCATCTGACCGCGCAGCAAAATGTGGCCTTTGGATTGCGTCGCATGCCGCGTGAGGAACAACAGGCCAGAGTGACTGAGTTGTTGAAAATGGTGGAGTTACACAGCCATGCCAACCGCTATCCGCATGAGCTTTCCGGCGGGCAACAACAGCGTATCGCCCTTGCGCGCGCGTTGGCGCCACATCCGGAAATCCTGTTGCTCGATGAACCCTTCTCCAGCCTGGATAAGCGCACGCGTGAGCGTCTTGGCAACGAGGTACGGGATATTTTGCGCGCCGCCGGGCAAACGGCGCTGTTGGTTACCCACAGTGAACACGAAGCCCAGCTAATGGCTGACCATATTGGCGTGGTAAAAATGGGGCAGTATCAAATTAAAAAAGCGACCCATCCGACCTGAAGGTAAACAGGGTCGCCCTGAAAATTAATAATGCTTCTGTACCAGGCTGATGTTCACCGGCATACCGGAACGTCTTTCCAGCGCCTGGCTCCCGCGGCTCACATCCACGTCATTCCCGCTGATAAAGGTGCGCAAAGCGGGAGTGACTGGCAAAGGCACCTTTCTGTCAGACTCGTATTCCGAACGGTTTCGTGACAGCGGCTCATGTACTTCCACCCAGCGACTACCGTCCGGCTCTTCGCTGTATTTCACCGGTCGGTCAATTAATTGTACACGCGTCCCTACAGGCACCGTATCAAACAGGTACTTGATGTCATCATTCCGCAAACGGATGCACCCCTGGCTTACCCGCAGACCAATACCGAAATTGGCATTTGTCCCGTGAATGGCATAAAGCCTGCCAATATAAATTGCATACAGGCCCATCGGATTTTCTGGTCCGGCAGGAACAAAAGCCGGCAAGCTTTCCCCGCGAGCGGCGTATTCACGTCGGGTATTTGGCGTCGGCGTCCAGCTTGGTGCTTCCTGCTTACGTTCGACCGCCGTCACCCAGTTACGCGGCGTTTCTCTACCCGCCTGACCAATGCCAATGGGTAAAACCTCAACCGTATTGCTGCCAGCAGGATAATAGTAAAGCCGCATCTCGGCGACGTTGATGACAATCCCCTCGCGCACGGTATCCGGAAGTATCAGTTGCTGCGGCACAACCAGCGTTGAACCCGATTTAGGCAGAAAAACATCGACGCCCGGATTGGCTTCAAGCATATTGCTCAACCCCTGTCCGTACTGAGCGGCAAATGCCTCCAGCGGCTTGGTGTTTCCTGGTGGAACCGTGATAGTCAATGGGCTACCCACCAGGCGACTCCCCTCTGGCGGCAGCGGATAACTCACCGCCTGCGCGCCCTGACTCGCAAGCAGCATAATGAGTGAACAAAGCAGTTTTACACGACGCATCTTTTTCCTTTCCTTCGTCGCAACAGATATCCGTAAAGTATAGCTTTTATTATCTGTTTTAGTGGCTTACGACATATTTGCGCATAAAAAAACCTCGCCATCAGGCGAGGTTCAGGTTGAGCGGTAACTACGCTTCCTTACCATCTGGAAGCACGATGTTACTGGCGGCGAGCTGCCCCATATTTTTGTACATCGCACAGGCAGCTTCAATAATCGGCATCGCCAACGCGGCCCCGCTACCTTCGCCTAAACGCATCCCCATATTCAGATAAGGATCCAATTCAAGATGCGCCAGCGCGGTGCGTGCGCCCTTCTCAGCGGAGAAGTGTGACGGAATTAAGTAGGGTTTAATCTGCGGTGCAATCTGGCTGGCCGCCAACGCAGCAGAATACGAAAGAAAACCGTCCAGCACCACAGGCAGACCACAGGAGGCCGCCCCAAGCATCACCCCCGCCATACCGACAAGATCAAACCCGCCAACCTTAGCCAGCACATCGACACCGTCATGGCGATCCGGTTGATTGACGGCAATTGCCCGGCGCACAACGTCTACCTTATTCCCCACCCGGGAAAGAGGAAGGTTAGCGCCAATACCCACGACTTCCTCAGCATCACTGCCGGTCAGCACGCTGACAATGGCCGCCGCAGGTGTGGTATTTGCCATACCAAGCTCCCCGACGCCAAACAGCGTTACACCGTCTTTTGCCAGTTCATGGGTATAGCGGATGACTTCCAGCAACAGCTCCTCGGCCTGCGAACGGCTCATTGCCGGACCTTCGGCTATATTGCCGCAGCCGCGTGCCACACGCATATTCACCACACCGGGAATAGGTTCAGCATCAATCCCAACATCTATCACATGAACCTTCGCCCCCGCCTGAGCGGCCAGGACGCAGACGCCGGTCGTTCCACGCGTCATATTGGCAGCCTGAATAGCCGTAACAACTTTAGGCGAAACGGCAACCCCTTCATCCCACACGCCGTGATCGGCGCACATCACCAGCATCGCTTTGCCATTCACATGCGGCACACCCTTCAGGCCAGGCATCCCGGCCAATTGTACGGCGAGAGATTCGAGTCGCCCTAAACTTCCCGGCGGCTTAAGCAAGCCGTCAATATGCTGCTGTGCACGCAGCATCGCGGCACTGTCGGGTGATGGGATCGTGCGGAGTAAAGAGGTTAAAGTCTGCATAAGGGTTCCAGTATGTGGGCTGACTCAGAGCAGAGCCAGCAAGAAAATCAACTCGCCAAGTTCAATGGCAGCGCCCAGCGTATCGCCGGTTTGCCCACCCAACGTGCGTTTTAATAACTGCCCAAGAATAAAAATCGCCACTATTGTGACAACCAGCGCTGCCACGCCGCGCATGCCAGGAAGTAGCACGGCGGCAAGGATCGCCGCTAATCCCAACGTAACGCAGGTTTGACGCCCGGTGACTTTGCCAATAAAAACGTTGCCCAGCCCTTCTTCGCGGGCATAGCGATGCCGATACATCAGCAACACCGCCGTTCCTCGCCCGGCAACACATGCCGCTGCCAGCGCGGCCAGCATTGGCGTGCCACGCAAAGCCAGTTCACTCACCACCAGTACCTTCGCCAGTAAAACGAAAATTAACGCCAGTCCACCGTGGGTGCCCAGACGACTGTCGCGCATGATTTCCAGCATCCGCTCGCGTCGGCGCGCCGAAAAAATGCCGTCACAGGTATCCGCCAGACCATCCAGATGAAATCCCCCGGTCAGCAATGCCAGTGTCAGCACCGCAAAAAGGGCCGCCAACGGAATACCGCACCAGGGCTGGAGCGCCATAAAGACCAGCCCCGTCAGCCCTCCCAACACGACGCCAATCAGGGGAAACATTACAATACCGCGGGAATAGTGCTCGAAATCCAGTCCTTGCGACCAGCGAGCAGGAACGGGCAAGCGACTGATAAAAGAGAGCATTGCCCAGAACAACTTACTCATTTAATTTTGACTCCAATTCCTGATACCACCAGCCAGACCTCATCAGCTGCCGCCGCCAGTCGCTGGTTCACGCGTCCTGCAATATCACGAAAATGCCGCGCCAGACGGTTCTCCGGCACAATCCCCATTCCCACTTCGTTAGTGACCAACACGATCTTTGCCGGGCAGCGCTGACAGGCTGCGATCAGCGAACGGATTTCACCTTCGATAGACTGCTCCATCGCCGCGTAATCCCAGCTGTCCGGATCGCTTTCACCGCCCAGCGCAAACAGCAAGTTGGTCACCATCGTGGTGATGCATTCCAGCAGAATAGCTTCCTGAGGATCGTTCATGTCCGTGATCAGTTCATCAAGATGTTGCCAACGTTCGGCTGTCCGCCAGTGCGCAGGACGCCCATCGCGATGATGCTGAATTCGCGCAGCCATCTCCTCATCAAAAATCTGCGAAGTCGCAATATACAAAACGTTTGAGGAATCAGCGATCAGCGCTTCCGCATGCCGACTCTTGCCGCTTCGCGCGCCGCCAGTAACCAGAATCATCATACTGGCTCCCGGTGTTGCTGCATGATGGTATAAATTTTTTCAATATCGATGTGTTGCCGCATCGCATCCGCCAGCAGATCAAACTGCTGCGATTTATATTGCGCGTAATGGAAGGTGGAATCCAGCGGAGCTAACCCTTTACGTTCTCGCAGGCCATTGACCAACGCACGGGTGAAATCATCGCTGTCGAAAAGACCGTGAAGATAGGTGCCGAACGCCAGGCCATCCGAAGTGACCGCACCGTCAACAACGTTGCCACCGTCTTTGTGCAACGTCATCACCGACTGGCATTCATCGGTTAATGCTGTTTCGCCCATATGAATTTCATAACCGCGAACGGATAACCCCGCCGTGCCCGCCAGCCAGTCAGGCAGCGATGAAGACATTTGTCCCTCAACCAGGGTCGTGGTTTTGTGCTGGGCAAAATGGGTGACTGTATTGAGTAAGCCCAGACCCGGCAACGTACCGAGGCCCGACTCTACTTCATCAATGATAGTGTCGCCGAGCATTTGATAGCCGCCACAAATCCCAACCACCGGTACGTTATTACGATGTAATTGCACGACGCCATGCGCCATCCCACTTTCACGCAGCCATACCAGATCGCCAAGGGTATTTTTGCTGCCCGGCAAAATCACCAGATCGGCTCCCACCAGCTCTTCAGGCTGGCGAACATAGCGCACGCGCACATCCGGCTGCGCAGCAAGCGCATTGAAATCAGTAAAGTTAGAAATATGCGGTATTTGAACAACGGCGATATCGATGTCGCGTTTGTCAGTGCGCAAATACTTGCCCTTTTGCAGCGCAACGCCATCTTCATCTTCCAGATCAACATCCAGCCATGGCATCACGCCCAGTACCGGAACGCCGGTCAGCGCTTCAATTTGCTCGATACCGGAGTGCAGCAGCGTCACATCACCGCGAAACTTGTTGATGATCACCCCTTTTACCCGTGCGCGTTCGTGATCGTGCAGCAGCGCCAGCGTGCCGTAAATGGAGGCGAACACCCCGCCACGATCGATATCCGCCACCAAAACGACAGGGCACTGCGCCATCTCGGCCATACCCATATTGACGATATCGCGATCGCGCAGGTTAATCTCTGCCGGACTCCCCGCTCCTTCCAGCACCAGCACATCGAACTCCTGCGCCAGGCTGTTATAAACTGACAGGATCTGTTCCCGCAGACGTGGCTTGTACTCGTGGTAACTCACCGCGTCCATATCGGTTGCCACTTTACCCATCAGCACTACCTGCGCTTTTCGATCGCTGGTCGGTTTAAGCAGCACCGGGTTCATACGCACATCTGGCGTAATGCCTGCGGCTTCGGCCTGAAAAATTTGCGCGCGGCCCATTTCTTTTCCCTCTGGCGTAATGCCAGAGTTCAGCGCCATGTTCTGCGATTTGAACGGCGCGGTATGCAGTCCATCCTGATAAAAAATACGACACAGCCCGGCGACCAATACGCTTTTACCCACATCAGATGCCGTTCCCTGCAACATTATTGCCTGCGTCATGACGCCTCCTTCAGTGCGTTCTCTCGCATACAGCTAAAAAATTCAGCCTCTGTTTTACACAGCGGGAAGCCCAACTCTGTATGCAGCTTCACCAGCCAGGGCTGAGTTAATCCCGCTTGTTCAATAAGATCCGTACGGGCGAAAACGTCGCCTGGCGTACCGTGCGTGAGCACTTCGCCCCGGCGTAAAACGTACACCGCATCGCTGACTTCATAGATAAGATCGATATCATGGCTGGAAATTACGACGTGGTTTCCTTGCGCAACGATGCGTTTGATTATCTCAATCATCTGCGTGCGGCCTGACGGGTCGAGGCCCGCAGTAGGTTCATCCAGCAGCAGATACTGCGCCTGCAACACCAACGCCCCGGCAATTGCTACACGTTTTTTTTGCCCATGGCTTAAACACTGAATGGGCTGATGGCGAAAATGCTGGGCGTCGACCAGCGTAAGCGCATCTTCCACGCGCCGAGCGATTTCAGCTTCATCCACCCCAAGATTGCGCAGGCTAAAGGCGATATCGCTGTCGATATCGGTATAAAAGATTTGCTGGTCGGGATCCTGAAATACCGTTGCCACCTGTTGACGCAGCGCCAGCAGGCCGCGCTTGCTGTAATCCAGCGGTTTGCCCTGCCACATCACCGCGCCTTGCTGTGGGCGCAGTAAACCACTCAGGTTCATGAACAGCGTAGATTTCCCGCAGCCATTAGCGCCTACCAGTCCGGTGACGGCATGCGTCGAAAAATCAAGCGTTAGCCCTTTGAGGATCGGGTCATCCTGATAGCGAAACCAAAGCGCTGAGGTGGCAAGCATACTTTTCCTTACAGGTGAAAATCACCCTGATACAGTTTGATATCCAGTGTGGTGGTCATTTGCTGGTAGCGGATCAACACGCGGGTGAACAGCAATCCCACCAGAATTGCCAGAGAGCGGTAGCCCAACGGCAAGCTACGATAACCAAAACGCAGCGTTTGTGCGCGATGAATAGCCAGCGCCTCGTCTAACAGGATAAAAATAAACCGCCAGGTCAGCAGGATCTGCTCAGTTAGCAGGCGAGGAACGTGCGCGCGTTTGAGTAAGATAATTAATTGCGGAAACGGCAGATTCAGTACCAGCCAGAAGGTTGCCGCCAACGCGGCAAGGCTGCGCCAGAAGGTTTCATTGGCGGTTACCACACCTGGTGCACTGATCCCCAACCAGTAACTTCCCACAGGTATGCTGGCCAACAGCGTCTGTGGATCGCGGCTGATGCTAAACAAAATGGTCACCACGCCAACCGTGAGAAAACCAAACGGCAATGCCATCCAACGGCACCAGCGCCAGAAGGAAATACGCAGCAGCCAGCAGCTCAGCGCGGCAATAAGTAAAAGCTCAATACCCTGCCCCAATGGGGGCAGAGTAAACGCCAGAATCATCATCACCAGCCAGAGCAGAAATTTCCGCACCGGCGAGACATGAACCCAACGGCTTTGATAGCTAAGCCTGTCAAGCCCGGTCATCACGGCGTTGCCTGCCCTTGGTGTAACCCAGGATATAGAAAATCACGGCTGCGCCAAGCGATCCCTGGAGCGTAAACAGCAGACTTTCAATTTCACCGCTTGCGGGTTCATACAACGGCTGGAACCAGGGCTCATAATGCGGGGCAATAGCCTGAATCTGGCTTTCCGCCTCACCATCTGAACCGCCGTACTCCCCACCGTGGTTGATAAAGAACGGCAGGATCACCAGTGCCACTACCATGCCCAATATAATCAGCGTCTTTTTCATCGTTAATGCCCTTGTGCGGTTATCAACTGGCGTTTGGTTAGCTGATCGTAAATCAGCACGGTAAGTAACCCTTCCGCAATCGCAATTGGGATCTGCGTCAGGCAGAAAATCCCCATGAACTTAATGATTGAGCCGGTAGCGCCAGCAGAGGGATCCGGGAACGCAACGCCCAGCTGTACAGAAGTCACGAAATAGGTGACGAGATCCGCCAGCATCGCACACAGGAAGACGCAGACATCACGACGCAGCCCTGCGCGGCAGGCCATTTTCCACACCATGTAACCCACTACCGGGCCAATTACCGCCATCGACATGCCGTTCGCGCCGAGCGTTGTTAAACCACCGTGTGCCAGCAGCAGAGCCTGGAACAGCAGGACAATCGCCCCAAGGATGGCTACCACGCCCGGTCCAAACAGGATAACCGCCAGGCCTACACCGGTAGGATGTGAGCAGCTTCCGGTAACGGAAGGAATTTTCAGCGCCGACAGCACAAAAATAAAAGCGCCACACAGGGCCAGCAAAACCTTCTGGTGGTTATCCTCCTGCACAATTTGGCGCAGACGTACCAGTCCGTACCACAGGCAGGGTAAAAACAGCAGCCACCAGGCCAGCGCCCACATCGGCGGCAAGAAACCTTCCATAATGTGCATGGCGAACGCTTGTTCAGGAACAATCATCAGTAATAGCGCCGCAGCCAACCCGCTGAAAGACAGCTGTTTTAGCTGTTGTTCAAGCTTCATTGTGCATACTCCCACTGTTTATTGACCAGAATGGTCGAGAAATAAGGCAGCGGCTGATCGTCGCTCACCTCATCGAGATGACGCCAGCACTGTTCACCTGGCAGCGTGGCTTCAGACATCATTAATGCACAGTCCAACAAACCCTCTTGTTGTAGCAGCGCTTTAATACGCGCAAAACGACCGTACACTTTCATCAACACCAGACTGTCATGCTGTTTTAATGCCTGCTGGATTTCCGCTTCCGGTGCGGTACAGGAGACCACCGCCAGTGACTGCTGCTCCATAGCGAGCGGCGTTTTGGAACGCGCGGCAATCGCGGCGAAAGACGTGACGCCAGGAACGATTTCCAGCCATTCAGGACAACCAATACGCTGAAGTAAAAAGACCCAGGTGCTGAACAGCATCGCATCGCCGAGAGTGATAAACCCCACCTGCTTACCGGCCTCGACTTCCTGAACCAGCGCGGCAGCAACTTCATCCCAGACGGCCTCTTTTTCAGCGCTATCGGCACTCATAGGAAAATGGCAGCAGCGGACTTCGGTCTGTTCACCGATATACTCACGTACAATCGACAATGCCTGACTGTCGCCGCCTTTACGCCCGGCAGGCGCATAGAGAATATCCAGCGCGCCCAGCGTGCGTGCGGCACGCACGGTAATCAAGTCGGAAGCACCTGGCCCGGTGCTCAGTGCATACAGTTTTCCGCTCATGCTGCTTCCTCCAGCGCCACATTAAGCGCCTGCTGTAAATGTGCCACGAACATGGCGCGAACCGCTGGGTTCTCACCCAGACCACTAAGCCACGGAGTAGCCGGTATCCCTGCTGCATTGAACAACGTTTTCCAGGAATCATCTTCGTCGGAGGCCATATCGTTGATGGCATGGTCACCAGCGACTAACATCAGCGGCATCAGATGCACCGCCGTCACCCCTTCCTGAGATAAACTTTCAATCAGCACATCCACTTCCGGATAGCTTTCCACCGCCCCAACCCGCGCCGGAAAGCGCTGCGCCGTCATCATGTGGTCGAGACAGGCATAGGCGGCAAAAGCATGGTGGCTGGCACCGTGTCCCATAAAGACCACTTTTTCACTTTCGCCAAGCGCCGGCATCTGCTGTTGCAGCGCCAGCATCAACTGTGCGTAATCTTCATGGCTGCTCAGCAGCGGTACACCCAGCGTCAGGCGTGAAAACAGCGGACGCATACTTTGCACTTCGCGGACAATTTTTTCGTATTCGTCACCATTAATAATGTGCAGCGACTGAATAGCCACATCCTGATACCCCTGCTCCGCCAGTTTTTGCAGCGCCTGCAGCGGCGTGTCGATTTCAATACCGTCTCGCTGCTTGAGCTTGCGGATTATCATCCCGGAGGTAAACGCCCGGAACAGGTCGCGGTCAGGGCAGCTAGCTGCGAGATCGCGCTCACAGGCCACAATATTTTTCTCGCAGGTGTCGTGATAGCTGGTGCCAAAGCTGACCACCAGAAGCGCCTTTTTCATCTCAAACTCCTTAAGCAGTGGCCAGCCAGCGCGTTAAACGCGCCCCAAAGGCGGCCTGACTTTCCAGTAACTCTTCTCCCGTCACCAACGGTGCCGGACGTGTAATCACGATGCAGGGGATTCCGGCATCCAGACAGGGTTGAACCTTTTCCTGATAACCACCTTCAGCGCCAGATGCTTTGGTGATCACCACATCAGCCTGGCACTGGCGATAAAACGCAGCGTTGAACTCGGCGCTAAACGGTCCGCACAGTGCGAAGATTTCACCGACGCCAAATCCCAGATCCGCGCATTGCTGAATGACCTCAGGAACAGGCAGAACACGCGCCAGCAGCGTTTTTTCAGGCAACCCTTCGCGCCAGATAGCCAGATCTTTACTGCCGGTCGTGAGCAGCACGCGATCGCCGAAGCGTCGCGCCAACTCACAGGCTTGCTGAATGCTTTGTACGGTATACAGGTGCGGGTGAGTTAAACCACTCAACTGCTCAGGACGCTGGTAGCGGCTCAGCAGTACGCCCGCCGCTTCGCAGGCGCTCATGATGTTGCGGCTCACCACCTCGGCGTACGGATGCGAGGCATCGATCACCCAGCGCGTCCGATTTTCCTGTAGCCAGGCAATCATTTGTTCGCGCTCCAGACGCCCGCAGCGCACCTGGCCTTTGATATCTCCCGCCAGTTGTTTCCCTGTTGGGGTTGCAACTGACAGGGTATAGGCCACGTTTGCCGCATCCAGTTGCTGGCACAGCATGCGCGCATCGCTCGTACCGCCCATGACCAGCACATCACCGTAATTCACAGCACATAACCTCGTGGCGTGATCATCAGGCCGTCCTGAACATAGGTTGTTTTGTTACCCACGATCACAAGGCTGGTCATATCAACCGGTTCGAAATCCATTTCACCGAGCGTGGTTAACCATTTTTCCTGCTTTTTACGTCCGGCAGACTTCACAATACCCACCGGCGTTTGTGCGCTTTTGCTGGCGGAAAGCAGCTCAAATGCGCGCGCCAGATGACCTTCGCGACCCCGACTGCGCGGGTTGTAGAAACAGATAACAAAGTCTGCCTCACCGGCGGCAACGATGCGTTTTTCGATAACCGGCCATGGCGTTAACAGATCGCTTAAGCTGATGTGGCAGAAGTCGTGCATCAGCGGCGCACCCAGCAAAGAGGCCGCGGCAATACTAGCGGTCATGCCAGGTATTAGCCTGACCTCAACATCCAGCTTTTGCTTGCTAACCAGTTCGAGCACCAGCCCGGCCATACCGTAAATCCCCGCGTCACCGCTACTGATCAGCGCCACGTTGTGACCCGCCTGTGCCAGTTCGATCGCTGCCTGGCAGCGTTCAATCTCTTTGCACATTCCGGTTTTGATCACCTGCTTGTCACCCGTGAACGCTTTTACCAGATGGGTGTAGGTTTTATAGCCAACGATGATTTCCGCTGCCTGCAGTGCTTCAACGGCTTCCATGGTCATCATTGCCTGCGAGCCAGGGCCAATTCCAATTACGCTTAACATCAGTGTGAAACTCCCAAAGTGATAGTGACGCCCTGTTCTCGCAGGGTCTCGCCTAACAGTTTTCCGTGGCTCAACAGCCAGGCTGCAGGACCGGAAACGCTTCCTGTACCCACCGTTTTGCGAACAAACGATGAGGCTGGAAAACGGTGCTCATGCTCACGCAGCGCGTCAGCAGTAAAGGTTTCGAAAGGAACGCGGCAGCACGAAGCCAGTTGGATAAGTCCCTGTTCATCTTTTTTCAGCGTGATGCTGCCAATCGCTTTTAGCGCCAACGGATCGAGCTGTTGAGCTTCAAGTTGCCGGGCAAGCAGCGCAGCCAGCAGAGGGAACGGCGTATCACGGCGACAGCCAATTCCGGCCACAACCCGCTGTGGCACCAACTTCCAGTGCGGAACAGGCAGGTCAGGTAAATTGGTGCGTAAGGTGATGCACACCAACGCATCCAGTTCAGGGAGCTGGTTGAGATCGGTAACCGTGATAAACCCGCGCCGGTCGCAATGGCTGACATCCTGCGTCAGTTCGTCATCCCACCACAAACCAACCCGCTTATTGCTGACCAGCATCTGGTTCACGATCTTCACCGCCGAACGGAAATCACTCATCCGGGCATTCAGTTGAAATGCCAGCGTATCCAGTGCCGCCATATCGTTCACATCCGTCGCGGTAGTGATAACCGGGTCAGCGCCCAACATGCCCGCCAGATAACGCGCCAACGCATTGGCACCGCCCGCGTGGCCGGAGAGCAGGCTGATGACATGCTGGGCACGTTCATCAATGACCACCACCGCGGGATCGCAAAACTTGTCGTTGACCAGCGGGGCCAGTACGCGCACCGCAATACCGGTCGCACCGATAAAAATCAGCGCCGAGTAATTCGTAAACGCTTCACGGGCGGTATTCGCAAAGCCGTTTTCAAAAGGAATAAACCCCTCCTCCAGCAGCTTTTCACTGGTAAAACAGGTAACCGGCAGCATGGCTGCCAGACGTTTCGCCAGCACAACGCCGCCAGGAGTCAGGCAAAAAAGCGCAATTGACTCAGGCTTTACGGTATTCATGGCTAAAGTCCGCCGCATAGAGTTTGGAGTAGTGATACTCCGAGCCCAGGAAATTACCGACCAGAATAAGGGCCGTTTTACGGATCCCCGCATCGCGAACCTTGTCGCCAATATCCGCCAGGGTCCCGCGCACGGTCTGACTTTCCGGCCAGGTCGCTTTATAGATCACCGCCACGGGCGTGGTCGCCGGATAGCCGCCTTCAATCAGACGCTCAGCCACCCGATGAATACGCTGGACGGAAAGATAAATCGCCATTGATGTCTGGTGGCTGGCAAAAGACTCCAGCTGTTCACGCTCTGGTACCGGGGTGCGGCCTTCCAGGCGCGTAATGATCAGGCTCTGTGAAACTTCGGGCACGGTATACTCAACGCCCAGCTCCGCCGCCGCGCCGAGGAACGCGCTGACGCCGGGCACCACCTGCCAGTCAATCCCGCGTTTGGTCAGCTCCTCACCCTGCTCGCGTACGGAACCGTACAACGAGACATCGCCGGTTTGCAGGCGCACAACGGTCTTGCCCGCTTTCACTCCGGCCTCCATCAGATCAAGGATCTGCTCCAGATGCAGTTCGGCACTGTCGTGACATTCAGCACCGGCAGGGCAATACTCCAGCAATTCAGTGTTAATCAGCGATCCGGCGTAGATAACAACCTGCGCCTGCTGCAGCAACCGGTAACCTTTGAGGGTAATCAGCTCGCGATCGCCAGGACCTGCGCCAACAAACCACACGCTACGGGGATCAAAAATCTCAGACATGGTTTCCTTCCTTCTGACAGGCGATAACAAATACGGGGTTATTCGGTTTAAAATAGTGACCATTGCCAAGCGAGGTAAGCGAGGAAACCTGTAGCTGCAGGCAATCCACTCCCTGTACGCCAAGATGATCCAGATGTGCCAGCGCGGTGTTGAGGTTTTCCTGGAGGATAAACGTCATCACCAAACGCCCTGCGGGATGCAATTGGCGCATCGACCAGTCAATCAGTTCGGTCAGATGGCCGCCGCTGCCGCCCATAAAAATGGCATCGGCTTTTTCAGCGATGGTCATGGGAGCAACGCCGGGAAAAATATCGATATTTGCGCAGGCAAAATGCTGGCGGTTTTCATCCAGCAATCTGAGCGCCGCCGGGTTACGTTCGATGGCCGTTACACGTAATCCGGGATATTGCAACGCGGCTTCTATCGACACGCTGCCGGTTCCGGCACCAATATCAATCAGGTGACTGGCGCGGTGTAATTCAAGTTTTGAGAGGGCAAGTGCGCGTACCGCTTCTTTGGTCATCGGCACTTTCTCTCCACGCAGAAACAGCTCATCTTTCATCAAGGATCACCACTGCATTCATGTCATAGTCAGCGTTAACTTCACGCACAGGCAGGAAATGGATCTGTTCGTTTTCCATCGCCAGGTTTTCGCCAATCACCATCCAGCGATGCCCCTTGCCTCGTGCAATGAGCTGCTGCGCGATTTCTCGCGGGCCACACAGCGCATCAGTCACCATCGCCACCTTGTTATGTCGCGCCAACTCATCAAAACAGACGCTGCGGCCATGGCTACTGGTCAGCCACATATCGTTCATATCAATACCGGACTGCGCGCACAGGTACTGCACCGCACTAATGCCGGGAATAATCCGCACATTCTCAATACCAAAATGCGCCACCATGCGCGTCCCGATGCCGTAAAACAGGGGATCGCCAGACGCCAGTACCACAACGTGCTTCTCCTGGTGCGCGCTAATCCAGCTCAGGAGTTCCGGGATATTGGCGCCAAGAGCAAACTGTTCACCGGTAAAATCCGGGAATTGCTGCAAATGCCGCTTTCCACCGACCAGAACATCCGCCGTCGCGACCGCTTCTCGTGCCGCAGGCGTCATCAAATGCAAACCGGCGGGGCCCATCCCTACAACGGTTAACATTGCATCTCCTCAGCAATCTCTGCGACCGGACGATTACTTCCAAGAACCTGATTATCAAAAGAAAACATGATGGCATCGCAGGTCGGGGGATTTTTGGTAAAGCGCAGCGTTTGCAGAACACGCATACAAATGCGCTGAGCCAGATGGTCATAAATGTGCTGGAAACCGTACGCGTCGATATGTTCCATCGCCGCTTCGGTGGTATCGCACTCGCTGACCAACGTCAGCAGTTCCAGCGGTGCGCCAAGTAGCGCGAGGTGGGCCACCAGCGTTTCCATGCGGGCATCGGCAATATGGCTATGAGTGTGGAAGATCCCCGCCGCGATTTTGACGAGCTTACCGGGGTGCCCCACCAGTACGATTTGCCGGAACCCCAGACGTACAGCTTCTTCAATCATGTAACCGACAAAGTTGCTCATGGTGACCACAACCTGGGTGTCGATACCCATCTGCTCGCGCACAAAACGCTCGCCGTGGTTTCCCGGCACCAGTACAACACGCTCCAGCCCTGCCGCCCGCTTAATTTCCAGCTCAAGCGACAGCGAACGCTTCCAGCTCTCTTCTGACATCGGCGTGACAATACCCGTGGTGCCGATAATCGAAATGCCGCCAAGAATGCCAAGGCGAGAGTTGTAGGTTTTTTGCGCCCGTTCTTCGCCTTCTGGCGCGAAGATTTCAATCTGCGCCCCACGATTTGGGCCAATCGCTTCGCGGACGGCTGATTCAATTGTCTGGCGAGGTGTACGGTTAATCGCCGAACTGCCCACCGGCAGGCCAATCCCCTTGCGGGTTACCGTACCGACTCCTTCACCGCCCTGTAAGGCAATCACGCCACTATCGTCTAACGTCACGCGAGCAAAAATCAGCATGCCGTGGGTGGCGTCCACATCATCTCCACCGTCTTTGCGGATGGCCGCTATTGCCTGCTGCCCTTCGATATGCGGTGACTCCACGTTCAGGCACAGCGTCACCCCGGAAGGCGTCACGATGGAAACCTGATGGATGAGGTGTTGGCGCAATACCATCAACGCGGCAACTTTTGCCGCCGCCGTGGCGCACGATCCCGTGGTATATCCTTTACGCAGCGCTTTACCGTTGTGCCACACCGGCGTATCGAAGGCCTCGCTCATCGCGCCCCCTGCATGTGATAAAGCATGGCGTTGACGATAGCGGCGGCGACATTGCTTCCCCCTTTGCGGCCTAACGCTGCAATGGCGGGCAAATTGCTTTGGGTCAGGGCATCTTTCGACTCTTCAGCACCAACGAATCCGACCGGTACACCCACCACACCGCTGACGGCAACATCATGCTCAAGCAGGCGGAACAGCGCAGTCGGCGCGTTGCCAAAGACAAACAGCTTTTCCCCCTCTTCCTTCACCGCAATGTCGACTGCCGCCATGGACCGGGTAATACCCTGCTCTTTTGCCGTACGCACAACCCGCGGGTCGCTGATGTAGCAGCGGCATTCACCGCCGAATTTTGCCAGCAGCGTTTTATTGATCCCGGAAAGCGCCATCGTGGTGTCGGTGTAAATCACGCTCGAACGGCTAAGCGCCGCACAAAACTGCTCCAGCACATCACTGGAAAACCACAGAATGTCCAGCCAGTCGAAATCTGCCGTCGTGTGAATAACCCGCTTGATAATGGCTTCATGTAACGGACTGGCAAACTGATAGTCCGGACGGGTTTCACGGATGATCTCGCCAATAATGTCTAAACTTTTGGCTTCAATCGCCTGGGGTTGCTGGATGTATTGCATTATGTTGTCCTCAGGCTACACCGACCCACAGCCACCGCAGCGCAATAAACAGCGCCAGTGCCAGCGTCGATGCCACCCACATCAGTCGAATCGTATGGGAAATGTCGTCTACCGAAATGTCGCGTTGTGCATCACCGATCCACGGTTTCTCAACGCGCTCGCCAAAGTAGTCATTAGGACCACCCAGACGAATGCCTAATGCCCCAGCTACGGATGCCTCTGACCACGCACAGTTTGGGCTACTGTGGTTGTAGCGATCGCGCCAGCCGATCTGTAAAGCTCGCGAGCCGTCTTTACGGCATAAAAATGCCGCCACACCCAGCAGCAGCCAGCTCAGTCTTGCAGGAATAAAGTTCGCGACATCGTCCAGACGCGCGCTGACCATACCAATAGCGCGGTATTTTTCATGTTTGTAGCCCACCATGGAGTCAAGGGTGTTTACAGCTTTGTAGGCCATCGCCAGGGGCGCACCGCCGAGGAGGAGAAAGAACAACGGTGCGATAATGCCGTCTACGGTGTTTTCAGCCACGGTTTCCACCACCGCGCGATTGATCTGCTGCGGTTGCAGCTGTGAGGTATCACGCCCCACAATCCACGATAGTTTTTCCCGACTCTGAGCAAGGTCACCGGCCCGTAGCGGACGTTCGACATCCTGCGCGGCCTTTGCCAGGCAGCGTCCGGCCAGCACGGTAAAGATCATCCATACCTCTACCACCCAACCCAACCAGGGATGAATAGATTCTGCCAGTGCCAGCACGCCCCAGGACACAGCCCAGGTCAGACCAACCACCACAATCCACATCACCGCGCCGCCGATGCGCAGCGCACGGTCGCTATGGCAATAACGCCGAATAACTCGCTGCACGGCAGAAATCAGATTGCCAATCCAGCGCACCGGATGTGGCCAGTTCTGCGGATCGCCGATGATAAAATCAAGCAGCCAGGCAATACACCATGCAAGGATCGTCATAGCGCACTCCTCGCAGCTGCCAACCAATGGTTAAGCATCTGCGGACGTTGAGCAAAATGAACGTGTAGATAGCTGGCGAAGGTGTTTCCGACCTGCCAGCCGCCGGACCAGGCTTGCAGCGTTTTACCATCGCGCACTTTGCGACAGTTCATCACCGCTGGCGTTTCAGGGGTAAAATCGGAATAGTGGAATTCATGCCCGCGCAGCACTTCGCCTTCTGCAGCTAACAATGTTTGCTGCGCGGCCTGCGCTTCGCAGTAGCCAAATCGGGTCAGACGTTTCCCCATTTTGCTGTGGCCGGGAATGATATCCGCCATCAGCCAGGTATCGCCGTTGCTGTCCTCAAGCGAACTGCCGAGATACATCAGCCCGCCGCACTCTGCATAAATCGCGACGCCACGTTGATGTGCCTCTCGCAGTTGATTCAGCATCGAGACATTGCGAGCCAGCGCCGCAGCGTGTAGCTCTGGATATCCGCCACCTAACCAGATCATCTGACAGTCCGGTAAACAGGTGTCGTGCAACGGGCTAAAACGAACAATATTTAGTCCCGTACGTTCCAGCAGCGTAATGTTATCCGGATAGTAGAAGTTGAAGGCTTCATCATCGGCAATGGCAACCGTTAGCCCTGCTCCGGCGTCTGCGGCAGGAAGCGCGGGCCATTCGCCAGCAGGAAGATTGGTTGACTGGCTTAATGTCAGAAGCGCGTCGATATCAAGGGTTTGCTCCAGTGTCGCGGCAAAAGCCTGCCACGGTTGCTGATTGATAACCGACTCACGTGCGGTTACTAAACCCAGATGACGTTCGGGAAGGGCAACGCCCTCCATACGGGGTACGTAGCCCAAGACGGGTACATCGCAGTAACGTTCGATTGCGACTTTCAGTAACTGGTAATGCGTTTCGCTGTTAACCCGATTAACAATAACCCCGGCGATGTTCAGGGTGGGATCAAAATGCTGAAAACCCATTACCGTTGCGGCGATTGAAGTGGAAACGGCTTTGCCATCAACCAGTAAGATGACCGAACAGCCTAACTGTTTAGCCATCGCGGCGGTACTGCAGTAGTTTGGGTCAGTACCATAGCCGTCATACAGCCCCATCACACCTTCAATAACGGCGATATCCGCATGTTGCATCTGCTCGTTGAATAGAGCGTTCAGCGTGGGGACGGGAAGCATGAAGCTATCAAGATTGCGGGAAGCGGTACCGCATACCGCTGTATGCCAGCCGGTATCAAGGTAATCAGGACCCACTTTGCAAGGCTGGACGCGCAAACCGCGTTTTTTCAACAAGCTCAACAAGCCCAGCGTCACCGTGGTTTTACCACAGCCGCTTCCGGTACCTGCAAGAACAAATGCGTGAAAATTGGCCGCCATACCCTGATCCTGTTCAGGGTGGTAGGGGTGTAGAGATACCCAGTCTCTCGACTGTATGCATCTGAACCACCCACTTCCCACCGAAGTTGTTGGTAGTCACTGACAGGCAGGTCTTCTGGCTTAGCGTCATCCTCACCCGTCCTTCCCAATCTTGCGATCAGTGGTCCATACGGGGTCGTCAGCATCACAGCAGCGGGGGCTGCGGGGGATTCTCACCCCCTTCCCTACCACAAATGTGGCAAACCTGTCAGTTCAAGAGCCTGGTTAATTAAGCTCTCTGTTATGAGGTAAATTCACGACCTCATGACAATAATTCAATTTAATATCTTTCCGAGTTCATTCAGCCAATTTTCTGGCCTTAACCCACTTATTCATACGTTCACTTTTTGAATGAAAGTATCAGCTAAGAATAAAGAAAGTCATTCACACAGACACTGTATCTCATCACAAAAATAAAAACTGGTGCAGTTTATCCCTCTAATACCATTATTTTGTTGCGCTATGACAATTTATTGACTGCTGTTGTCACATTTCATTTTATAATGACTAACATAGCGCCCGATATCAAAAATCGGCAATAGCAAAATATTGCTATTTAAGCGGATTCACCACGTGAAATGACATTTATTTGCTGGCGAAATGCCTGCGGCGTAACCTGATAGGTCTGGCGGAAAACTTTGCAAAAATAACTTGTTTGCGAAAAGCCTAAATTACGCGCAATGCTGGCTATGCTCCAGTCACTGTGACAAAGCAGCTCTTTGGCACTGGCCATTCTTTGCTGGTTTACCCATGCGTTAAAACCAATACCCTGATATTTTTTGAACAATTTGCTGAAATAGTACGGGCTAAGGAAAACATGAGAGGCAACATCTTCCAGACGTAGATCGTCTGATAAATGTGCATCAATATAGCGCAGGGCTTTTTTCATTTTACTGTCATGAGGGTTGGTACTACGGTTAGCGCGTACCGGCTCTGACTGCTGCGGGTTATCTTTGATAACAACAAAATTAAGTTGTTTCTTAAGGCAATTTTCGACGATGAGCTTGAGTAAATCCGCTGAAGCAATGACGCGAGAATAGTCCATTTCAGGTACATTACGGAACTCGTTGACCAGCTCTGGATCGGCTTGCCAGCGGTCATCGACGTTCAGAATATCAACGAGGCCTACATCGTTACTTAAGCGTACTTGTCCACAAAGCACGAACCCTACCAGGTGTCCCGCGATGACCAGCGGAATTGAGAAATCGGTAAGCCCGGCATGGCAGCGATAAATGCAGGGTTGATCGGATTTAGAGGCTTCCAACCCTCCACAGCGGTCGCTCATACGACAACGCGTACTATGCTGAGGATGCTGGCGCATCAACTGGCAAAAAGGAGTGAAATTAAAAAGCTCAGAAATTTCATCACCGTGAATATTGACAACCACAACAGCCAGACTGGTGGCCTGTGCAAAATCCTGTGCGATTTTATTAATGAGTTCTGAGTTCAGGGCACTCGCAGAAATCATGATAAAACCTCTCAGTTAATTTATTGTTATAAATAAAACATATTATTCACACATTCATTTTCATCTCGCGATCCAGCGCTCTGATGAAAGTCAGCATTGAACATAACAAAAGTCTCCCATTGTTGGGAGACTTTTTAAGCCGTTCAGGAAACCGGATCACGAAAACAGTTTTTACCTTTCAATAATAAACATCTTTCGTGAAGCTAGCTCTCGTTTTCCTCCAACTTACACGAATTACACGGTAAATTTTTGCCAATAAAATAACGATAAATTGCTGCGCCCGCACAGGCGCCGATGATGGGTGCCACAATCGGCACGATGAAATAAGGGATATCGCGCCCCCCGGTCATCGCAACATCACCCCACCCGGCCATCCAGGCAAACAATTTAGGACCAAAGTCACGTGCCGGGTTCATCGCAAAGCCGGTAAGTGGACCGGTTGATGCGCCGATAACAGCAACCAGAATACCAATCAGCAGTGGTGCTAACGGGCCTTTGGGAACACCGTTACCGTCGTCCGTTAGCGCCATAATCATCCCCATCAGAATGGAGGTAATCACCACTTCGACCAGTGCGGCCTGCCAGACACTCAGTGCGGCGGCAGGATACGTACTAAAAATGCTGGCAAGTTGCAGGCTTTCCAGACTACCGCGTACCATTTGATGGGCTGATTCATACTCAATAAATAAGCTGCCGTACAACAAATAGGCCAGCATAGCGCCACCAAAGGCCCCCGCTATCTGAGCGACAGAATAAGGTAGTACCTTACGACCCGGAAAACAGGCAAACAACCAAAGTGCGATGGTAATAGCGGGATTGAGATGGGCCCCAGAAATCCCGGCTGTCAGGTAAACTGCAAGCGAGATCCCCAAGCCCCATATGATGCAGATCTCCCACAATCCCAAACTGGCACCCGCGACCTTCAGGGCGCTCAGGCACCCAATACCAAAAAACAAAAATAGCCCGGTCCCCAAAAACTCAGCAATACATTGCGCTCTTAGTGAATCGTTCATTGTGACACCTTCTAAGCAGAGTTCGTGTCTTTACCAGCGGACTCCTTGCTGGCAGGAAGATTACTTCAAGGCTTACTATAAAAATCTGTATCGGCAAATTGTTGGCAATCTGCAAGCGACATGCCCTTAAAAATCGTGTTGTGATAGCAAATTCTTGCTATCACCTTTATTAAAGCAGGCGGTAAAACGAGGATTTACCCTATTAAAAGTACATTTTCAAAATAATAAAATATTGCGAAAAGCAGAATTCTATTTTCAAACGATCATCACAATTTCATTTTTCTCGCATAGCAAATGATATTTAAACTGTCACTCGGAAAAGTGTAAATATGGAATTAACATAACCAAATAGTCACATTACTTAAACTAAAAATAACCAACAAAAACAAATTGTTATGATGACATATAGCAATTTTATCTCACCATAACCCCACTATTTTTTCACTCTTACTTTCAACTCAGCCATTCTTTTTCCTCGCTTCTTTTTATAGTCATGAAAATCGGGACAACCCAGGCGAGGTCTTTATGCAACAAGAAGCGTTAGGAATGGTAGAAACCAAAGGCTTAACTGCAGCCATAGAGGCCGCAGATGCAATGGTGAAGTCAGCCAATGTAATGCTGGTCGGCTACGAAAAAATTGGTTCGGGGCTGGTAACAGTCATTGTCCGTGGCGATGTCGGCGCAGTCAAAGCAGCAACAGATGCAGGTGCCGCCGCAGCCCGTAATGTGGGAGAAGTGAAAGCCGTACACGTCATCCCACGCCCGCATACCGATGTAGAAAAAATCTTACCGAAGGGAATTAGCTAATGAGCAGCAATGAGCTGGTTGAACAGATCATGGCGCAGGTGATTGCTCGCGTGGCAACGCCGGAACAGCAGGCTATCCCTGAAAATAATCCTCCAACACGAGAAACGGCTATGGCAGAGAAAAGCTGCAGTTTAACGGAGTTTGTCGGTACCGCGATTGGCGACACCGTCGGTCTGGTAATCGCCAACGTAGACAGCGCCCTACTGGACGCGATGAAACTTGAAAAACGGTATCGCTCCATTGGCATCCTTGGCGCCCGTACTGGCGCAGGCCCGCACATCATGGCCGCCGATGAAGCGGTAAAAGCCACCAATACTGAAGTCGTCAGTATTGAGTTACCACGTGATACCAAAGGCGGCGCAGGTCATGGTTCGCTGATTATTCTTGGCGGCAACGATGTTTCTGACGTGAAACGCGGCATTGAAGTCGCACTGAAAGAACTGGATCGCACCTTTGGCGATGTTTATGCCAACGAAGCCGGTCACATCGAAATGCAGTACACCGCACGCGCCAGCTACGCGCTGGAAAAAGCCTTTGGCGCACCGATTGGCCGTGCCTGTGGCGTTATCGTCGGCGCGCCAGCATCCGTTGGTGTCCTGATGGCCGATACGGCCCTGAAATCCGCCAACGTGGAAGTTGTGGCCTACAGCTCCCCTGCCCATGGCACCAGCTTCAGTAACGAAGCCATTCTGGTTATTTCGGGTGACTCTGGCGCTGTTCGTCAGGCCGTTATCTCCGCCCGTGAAATCGGTAAAACCGTACTCGGGACCCTCGGCTCAGAGCCGAAAAACGATCGTCCGTCCTACATCTGATATCAGTGAGGCTGATTCATGAGATCGAAAAGATTTGAAGCACTGGCGAAGCGCCCTGTGAATCAGGATGGTTTCGTTAAGGAGTGGATCGAAGAAGGCTTCATTGCGATGGAAAGCCCGAACGACCCCAAACCGTCGATTAAAATCGTCAACGGTACAGTCACTGAACTGGACGGTAAATCCGCCAGTGAATTTGACTTAATCGACCATTTCATTGCCCGCTATGGCATTAACCTGGCGCGCGCTGAAGAGGTCATGGCGATGGACTCGGTCAAACTGGCCAATATGCTTTGCGACCCTAACGTGAAGCGCAAAGACATTGTGCCGCTGACCACCGCAATGACGCCGGCAAAAATTGTCGAAGTGGTGTCCCATATGAACGTCGTTGAGATGATGATGGCGATGCAGAAAATGCGTGCTCGTCGTACACCATCTCAACAAGCGCACGTCACTAACGTCAAAGATAACCCGGTGCAGATTGCCGCTGATGCCGCTGAAGGCGCATGGCGCGGGTTTGACGAACAGGAAACAACCGTTGCCGTTGCACGTTATGCGCCATTTAACGCCATTGCGCTGTTAGTCGGCTCACAGGTTGGACGCCCGGGCGTATTAACCCAGTGCTCGCTGGAAGAAGCTACCGAACTTAAACTCGGCATGCTAGGCCACACCTGCTACGCGGAAACCATCTCCGTCTATGGTACTGAACCCGTCTTTACCGACGGCGATGACACGCCATGGTCGAAAGGCTTCCTCGCCTCGTCCTACGCATCCCGTGGTCTGAAAATGCGCTTTACCTCCGGCTCTGGCTCAGAAGTTCAGATGGGTTACGCCGAAGGCAAATCAATGCTTTATCTGGAAGCCCGCTGCATTTACATCACCAAAGCTGCGGGCGTACAGGGCCTGCAAAACGGTTCAGTAAGCTGCATCGGTGTCCCTTCCGCCGTGCCGTCAGGCATTCGTGCAGTGTTGGCTGAAAACCTGATTTGTTCCTCTCTGGATCTGGAATGCGCCTCCAGCAACGACCAAACCTTTACCCACTCGGATATGCGTCGTACTGCGCGTCTGCTGATGCAGTTCCTGCCGGGTACTGACTTCATTTCTTCTGGTTATTCCGCGGTGCCGAACTACGACAACATGTTTGCGGGTTCGAACGAGGATGCTGAAGATTTTGACGACTACAACGTTCTTCAGCGCGACCTGAAAGTAGACGGCGGTCTGCGCCCGGTTCGCGAAGAAGACGTTATCGCCATTCGTAACAAAGCGGCACGTGCGCTGCAGGCCGTCTTTGCCGGGATGGGATTACCACCAATCACTGATGAAGAAGTGGAAGCTGCGACCTACGCCCACGGTTCGAAAGATATGCCGGAACGTAACATCGTTGAAGACATCAAGTTTGCACAAGAGATCATCAATAAAAACCGTAACGGTCTGGAAGTGGTGAAAGCCCTTGCTCAGGGCGGATTTACCGATGTCGCTCAGGACATGCTCAACATCCAGAAAGCCAAGTTAACCGGGGATTACCTGCATACCTCCGCCATTATCGTTGGCGACGGACAGGTGCTATCCGCCGTCAATGATGTTAACGACTATGCCGGTCCGGCAACAGGTTATCGCCTGCAGGGCGAACGCTGGGAAGAAATCAAAAACATCCCTGGCGCACTTGATCCCAACGAGCTTGGCTAAGGGGTGAAAAATGGAAATTAATGAAAAACTACTGCGCCAGATAATTGAAGATGTGTTGTCTGAAATGCAGACCAGCGACAAACCCGTCTCTTTCCGCGCATCTACAGCGGCAAGCGCACCTCAGGCTGCGGCGACACAGGGAGACAGCTTTCTGACCGAGATTGGTGAAGCCAAACAAGGCCAGCAACAGGATGAAGTGATTATTGCCGTAGGGCCGGCGTTCGGGCTCTCGCAAACCGTCAATATCGTAGGTATCCCGCATAAGAATATCTTGCGCGAAGTGATTGCCGGTATTGAAGAAGAAGGTATTAAAGCGCGCGTTATCCGCTGCTTTAAATCCTCCGATGTGGCGTTTGTCGCCGTTGAGGGGAACCGTCTGAGCGGTTCCGGGATCTCTATCGGCATCCAGTCAAAAGGTACCACGGTTATCCACCAGCAGGGGTTACCGCCGCTTTCAAACCTGGAGCTGTTCCCTCAGGCACCGCTTCTGACGCTGGAAACCTATCGTCAGATCGGTAAAAACGCCGCGCGTTATGCCAAGCGTGAATCTCCGCAACCGGTCCCTACTCTGAATGACCAGATGGCCCGTCCTAAGTACCAGGCGAAATCAGCCATTCTGCACATTAAAGAGACCAAATACGTTGTGACAGGCAAAAACCCGCAGGAACTGCGCGTGGCGCTTTGATAAAGGATACCTCCATGAATACCGACGCAATTGAATCGATGGTTCGGGATGTGTTGAGCCGGATGAACAGCCTGCAAGGCGAGTCTGCGACTCCGCCCGCGGCGAGTTCATCAGCACATACCGCGAAAGTCACGGATTACCCTCTCGCGAATAAACATCCTGAGTGGGTAAAAACTGCGACCAACAAAACGCTGGACGACTTCACGCTTGAAAATGTTCTGAGCAACAAAGTGACCGCGCAGGACATGCGCATCACCCCTGAAACACTGCGCCTGCAGGCGGAAATCGCCAAAGATGCCGGACGTGACAGGCTGGCGATGAACTTCGAGCGCGCAGCCGAGCTAACCGCTGTTCCTGACGATCGCATTCTTGAGATCTACAACGCGCTGCGCCCGTACCGCTCAACAAAAGATGAGCTGATGGCTATCGCCGACGATCTCGAAAATCGTTATCAGGCAAAAATCTGTGCAGCTTTCGTTCGTGAAGCGGCAGCGCTGTACGTTGAGCGTAAAAAACTCAAAGGCGACGACTAACTCAGGGAAAGGATCATGCGATATATAGCTGGCATTGACATAGGCAACTCATCAACGGAGGTCGCTCTGGCTACTCTGGATGAGTCTGGCGTGCTGAGCATCACCGGCAGCGCGCTGGCAGAAACCACCGGAATTAAGGGCACATTACGTAATGTGTTTGGCATTCAGGAGGCCCTTACGCTGGCGGCAAAAAACACCAGTATCAATGTCAGCGATATTTCGCTCATCCGTATTAACGAAGCCACCCCGGTCATTGGCGACGTGGCGATGGAAACAATAACCGAAACCATCATCACTGAATCCACCATGATCGGCCATAACCCTAAAACACCGGGCGGCGTCGGGTTAGGCGTGGGCGTCACTATTACGCCGGAAGACCTTCTCAGTCGCCCGGCGGATACGCCCTATATTCTGGTGGTGTCATCGGCATTTGATTTCGCCGATGTCGCTACGATGATTAATGCCTCCGTCCGTGCTGGATACCAGTTGACTGGCGTTATTTTGCAGCAGGACGACGGAGTGTTGGTCAGTAATCGTCTGACTCATCCCCTGCCCATCGTCGATGAAGTCCTTCATATCGACCGTATCCCGTTGGGGATGCTGGCTGCCATTGAGGTCGCTGTACCAGGAAAGGTCATTGAAACCCTTTCTAACCCCTACGGCATTGCAACTGTCTTTGGCCTCAATGCCGATGAGACTAAAAACATTGTTCCGATGGCACGGGCGCTGATCGGCAACCGTTCAGCCGTGGTGGTGAAAACGCCGTCAGGTGATGTGAAAGCGCGAGCGATTCCTGCCGGAAATCTGGAGCTACAGTCTCAGGGTCGTACCGTACGGGTCGACGTTGCCGCGGGCGCCGAAGCGATTATGAAAGCGGTTGGTGAATGCCCGAAACTGGATAACGTTACCGGAGAAGCTGGCACCAATATTGGCGGCATGCTGGAGCATGTGCGCCAGACGATGGCTGAATTAACCAACAAACCCAGTCATGAAATTTTTATTCAGGACCTGCTGGCGGTCGATACCTCGGTTCCCGTCAGTGTGACGGGTGGACTTGCCGGTGAGTTCTCGCTGGAGCAGGCTGTCGGCATAGCCTCCATGGTGAAATCAGACCGCCTGCAAATGGCGATGATTGCCCAGGAGATCAAGCAAAAGTTCAACATTGACGTCCAGGTTGGCGGGGCCGAAGCCGAAGCTGCCATTCTGGGAGCCTTAACAACTCCGGGCACAACACGACCACTGGCTATTCTGGATCTCGGCGCGGGTTCAACCGACGCTTCTATCATCAATCCTAAGGGCGAAATTATTGCCACGCACCTGGCAGGCGCAGGCGATATGGTCACGATGATCATTGCCCGTGAACTGGGTCTGGATGACCGTTATCTCGCTGAAGAGATTAAAAAGTATCCGTTGGCGAAAGTTGAGAGCTTGTTCCACCTTCGCCACGAAGACGGCAGCGTTCAGTTCTTCCCTACGCCTCTCCCACCAACGGTTTTTGCGCGCGTGTGCGTAGTGAAACCCGATGAACTGGTGCCACTGCCTGGTGAACTGGCGCTGGAGAAAGTACGGGCCATTCGTCGCAGCGCCAAGGAGCGCGTTTTCGTTACTAACGCACTCAGAGCGCTACGTCAGGTCAGTCCGACCGGGAACATTCGGGATATTCCCTTTGTGGTGCTGGTTGGCGGCTCATCTCTGGATTTTGAAGTTCCACAGCTGGTCACCGATGCTCTGGCGCATTATCGACTGGTTGCCGGGCGCGGCAACATTCGTGGTACCGAAGGTCCGCGCAATGCGGTTGCGACAGGACTGATTCTCTCCTGGCATAAGGCATTCGCTCATGGAAAGTAATCTCACCACCCCAGCCATCGTTATCTTTACCAGTGCTGACTGTGCTGACGTCTGGAATGACGTACTGCTGGGTATTGAAGAAGAAGGGATCCCCTTTGTAATTCAGGAGAGTAGCTCAACTGACGTTATCCACAACGCATGGTTGGCCGCCTGCCAGTCTCCATTGCTGGTCGGTATTGGCTGTAGCCGCGAAAAACTGGTCGTGCACTACAAAAACTTACCCACATCAGCACCACTTTTTACGCTGACGTATCAACAAAATAGCCACGATCGCCGCAGCATTGGTAACAACGCTGCGCGGCTGGTTAAAGGCATTCCGTTCCGGGAATGCCACTCATAACCCACAGGAGAAAAGCAGTATGAATAACGCACTGGGACTGGTTGAAACAAAAGGGCTTGTCGGCGCTATTGAAGCCGCTGATGCCATGGTGAAATCCGCAAACGTGCAGTTGGTTGGTTACGAAAAAATCGGCTCTGGCCTTATCACCGTTATGGTTCGCGGTGATGTCGGCGCAGTGAAAGCAGCCGTAGATGCTGGAAGCGCAGCCGCAAGCGCCGTTGGTGAGGTGAAATCCTGCCACGTTATCCCGCGTCCGCACAGCGACGTTGAAGCCATTTTACCTAAATCCGCATAAGTCGTTGCAACCAAGGAGCACAGCGTGAAGCAATCACTGGGATTACTTGAAGTTAGTGGTCTGGCATTAGCCATCAGTTGCGCGGACGTCATGGCGAAAGCCGCCTCCATCACGCTGGTGGGCCTCGAAAAAACCAACGGCTCAGGCTGGACGGTGATCAAGATAATCGGGGATGTGGCCTCCGTCCAGGCGGCCATTTCCACCGGTGTCAGTTTCGCTGACCAGCGAGATGGACTGGTGGCTCACAAAGTCATTTCCAGACCCGGGGATGGGATCCTGTCGCATAGCGTTGTCCTGGAGCCTGAGCCAACGCCCGAACCCATACCAGCCGTAGCGCATGAAGAGATATTTGTAGACCATGATGTACCCGAAGCACCGCAAGATGCAGAGTTGATTAGCTGCAATTTGTGTCTTGATCCTGCCTGCCCTCGCCAAAAAGGCGAGCCGCGCACGCTTTGTCTTCACTCTGGCAAACGAGGTGAAGCGTAATGGATAAACAGCAACTGGAGACCACTGTCGCTAAGGTTCTGGATGAAATGCGCGAGCGCCCGATTCCGCTGGGGATCTCTAATCGTCATATTCATCTGTGCGCTGAAGATTACGGTCGCTTGTTTCCCAATCACCCCATTAGTGAGAAAAAAGGGCTGTTGCAGCCAGGACAATATGCAGCAGAGCAGACTGTCACGCTGGTGGGGCCAAAAGGCCAGTTAAAAAATGTGCGTTTACTCGGCCCGCTGCGCAGTACCAGCCAGGTCGAAATTTCTCGTACCGACGCCCGCACGTTGGGAATTGCTGCTCCGCTGCGGATGTCGGGCAATATTCAGGGCACACCCGGTGTTCGTCTCGTCAGCCCATTTGCTGAACTGGACTTAGCATCTGGGGTGATCGTCGCCCAACGGCATATCCATATGTCGCCGCTCGATGCTCTGATTCTGCGGGTTTCCCATGGTGATAAAGTCTCGGTCGCCATTAATGGCGATGAACGTCGACTGATTTTCGATAACGTCGCCGTACGCGTTTCGCCGGATATGCGCCTCGAAATGCATATTGATACAGACGAAGCCAATGCTGCAGGCGCTGATAATCCCCAGGCATTCGCCACACTGGTGACCTCACGATGAACAACGAACTGCTGCAACGCATTATCGAGGAGGTTGTTTCCCGATTAAAAAAACGCGCGGAAAGCACGCTCACTCTTAGCGTCGCGCAGTTACGGGAAATCGATTCACGGACAGTATGCTGCCAGTACTCGTCGCTCCATCTCCAACAAGTGGATCTGCCATTACTGGAACAAATTGCCGAAGGCTGCCCAGCCAACATGTCGGTGGGAAAGATTCACGACGCGCTGGCATGCGGAGTCCGCGTGAAAATTTCACTACAACACCGATTGTTACCCGCAATCCCCGTGAAAAAACTCGCACGTCTGCCGCTGGAGTTCAATGACGAACGGGGACGAATCATCTTTTTGCATCCTGAGAAGCTTCTCAGCTATGCCGACGTCGCCCAATTAAGGGATGGCGTACTGGTGTTGCGCCGTCGGTGTGTTGTGACGGCTCTGGCTCAGGAAGCTGTCAGTCTGCGAAATGTCCAACTAATTAAGCAGGAGTGAGCTATGCATCTGGCCCGGGTTACAGGCGTTGTGGTTTCCACGCAAAAATCCCCATCACTGGTGGGAAAAAAACTGTTGCTGGTACGTCGGGTAAGTGCTGACGGAGAGCTTCCTGCATCCCCTGTGAGTGGAGATGAAGTCGCTGTTGATTCTGTCGGCGCAGGGACCGGCGAACTGGTATTACTCAGCAGCGGATCCAGCGCCAGACACGTTTTTTCTGGCCCTAATGAGGCCATCGATCTGGCTATCGTCGGCATTGTCGACACGCTTTCTCGTTAGGAGGAACTATGGCGATTTATACCCGCACTGGTGATGCCGGAACAACAGCCCTCTTTACCGGACAGCGCGTGAGCAAAACGCATCCACGCGTGGAAGCCTACGGTACGCTGGACGAACTGAATGCGGCGCTAAGTCTGTGCGTTTGTGCAGCGAAAACCCCGCAGCACCGGCAGTTACTTGAAAATATCCAGCTGCAGCTTTTTTGGTTCAGCGCCGAACTGGCAAGCGAAAGCGAAGAACCAACGCCAGAGCAGCGCTACATCAGCTCAGAAGAAATTGCGGCACTGGAAGCTGCCATCGATACCGCAATGGGAAGAGTACCGCCCCTGCGCAGCTTTATTCTACCTGGCCGCAGCGAAGCCGCCAGCCGACTGCACTTTGCCCGTACGCTGGCACGCCGCGCAGAGAGACGACTGGTCGAGCTCTCCACCGATATATCCGTCAGACACGTGCTGATGCGTTATATCAATCGCCTGTCCGACTGCTTATATGCGCTTGCACGAGCAGAAGATCATGACGCCCATCAAAACGACATCATTCAGAAAGTGGCTGAGCGCTATCTCGCTGCCGTTCAAGCACCAGCCATAAAGGAGCCGACTATGTCTCTGTCTTTTCAGGAGCTCCACCAACTCACTCGCGCTGCGGTGACGAGAGCAGAAGAACTTCAGGTTCCGGTCGTCATTAGCATTGTTGATGCCAACGGAACCCAAATGGTGGCCTGGCGCATGCCTGACGCTTTACTCGTGAGTAGCGAACTGGCACCCAAAAAAGCCTGGACTGCCGTGGCGATGAAAACCGCCACACATGAGCTGACATCGGCAGTGCAACCCGGCGCTGCGCTTTACGGTCTGGAAAGCCATATGCAGGGAAAAGTCGTCACCTTCGGTGGCGGATACGCATTATGGCGTGAGGGTTTACTCCTCGGGGGTCTTGGCATCAGCGGAGGAAGCGTTGAACAGGATATGGACATTGCAGAAACGGCCATTGCGGCGATTAACGTGAGAACACATCAATGAATACTTCAGAACTTGAAACCCTTATTCGTAACATTTTGAGTGAGCAACTCGCCCCGGCAAAAGCAGAAGTTCAGGGTAACGGTATTTTTCCGTCCGTTGGCGAAGCTATCGATGCAGCGCATCAGGCTTTTCTGCGTTACCAGCAATGTCCATTGAAAACCCGCAGCGCCATCATAAACGCCCTACGCGAAGAACTGACGCCTCATCTTGCTTCACTGGCCGCTGAGAGCGCAGCTGAAACAGGAATGGGCAACAAAGAGGATAAGTTCCTTAAAAATAAAGCCGCGCTGGACAACACTCCAGGAATCGAAGATCTCACTACCACGGCGTTAACCGGTGACGGCGGCATGGTGTTATTCGAGTATTCCCCATTTGGCGTGATTGGTTCTGTCGCCCCCAGTACTAACCCGACAGAGACCATTATTAACAACAGCATCAGCATGCTGGCGGCAGGGAATAGCGTTTACTTCAGTCCGCATCCGGGTGCCAAAAAGGTTTCACTCAAGCTGATTGCCATGATTGAAGATATTGCTTTCCGTTGCTGCGGAATTCGTAATCTTGTCGTTACGGTCACAGAACCCACCTTTGAGGCTACCCAGCAGATGATGGCGCACCCTAAAATCGCAGTTCTCGCGATTACCGGTGGCCCAGGCATTGTTGCTATGGGCATGAAAAGCGGGAAAAAAGTCATCGGCGCAGGCGCAGGAAATCCACCCTGCATTGTTGATGAAACGGCCGACCTGGTTAAGGCGGCAGAGGATATCATCAATGGCGCATCCTTTGATTACAACCTCCCCTGCATCGCTGAGAAGAGCCTGATTGTTGTTGATGCCGTTGCCGAACGACTGGTTCAACAGATGCAGTCTTTTGGTGCGATGCTTCTCAATAGCGAAGAGGTAGACAAACTGCGCGCTGTCTGTCTACCAGAAGGCATAGCCAATAAAAAACTGGTGGGTAAAAGCCCGGCAACCTTACTGGAAGCAGCAGGAATACCGGTTCCGGCAAAAGTACCTCGATTACTGACAGGCATCGTCAAGGCTGACGACCCGTGGGTTACCAGCGAGCAATTGATGCCAATGCTCCCCGTCGTAACGGTGAGCGATTTTGACAGTGCATTAACGTTGGCCCTGAAAGTTGAAGAGGGATTGCATCACACCGCCATTATGCATTCGCAAAATGTGTCACGTTTGAACCTTGCCGCGCGCACGCTTCAGACCTCCATCTTTGTGAAAAATGGCCCCTCTTACGCCGGGATCGGCGTTGGTGGTGAAGGTTTTACAACCTTCACTATTGCGACGCCAACCGGTGAAGGAACAACATCTGCGCGCACTTTCGCACGCTCTCGTCGTTGCGTGCTGACAAACGGTTTTTCTATTCGCTAATGGGGCCGTTATGAAAAGCTTTTCACTGCAAACTCGATTGTACAGCGGCCAGGGAAGTCTGGATGTGCTCAAGCGCTTCACGAATAAGCATATCTGGATTATCTGCGATGGTTTTCTCGCGCGTTCTCCCCTGATTGAAAAGCTGCGCAACGCTCTGCCAGCGGATAACCGCATCAGCATTTTCAGCGATATCACCCCCGATCCCACCATCGGCACGGTAGTTCAAGGGATTGCACAAATGCAGTCCCTACAACCAGACGTCGTGATGGGTTTTGGTGGCGGCTCAGCACTGGACGCCGCAAAAGCCATCGTCTGGTTCAGCCGACAGTTCGGTATTGAAATTGAAACCTGTGTCGCAATTCCCACCACCAGCGGCACAGGCTCCGAGGTAACCAGTGCCTGCGTGATTAGCGATCCGGATAAAGGCATTAAATATCCATTGTTTAATAATGCACTTTACCCGGACATGGCCATCCTTGATCCAACGTTGGTTGTCAGCGTACCACCTGCCATCACCGCGAATACCGGCATGGACGTGTTAACGCATGCACTGGAGGCTTACGTGTCCACGAAGGCCAGCGACTTCACAGACGCACTGGCTGAAAAAGCGGCTCAAATCGTCTTCCAGTACCTGCCTGTCGCCGTCAGCAAAGGCGACTGTCTGGCAACGCGGGGGAAAATGCACAATGCATCAACGCTCGCGGGAATGGCATTTAGTCAGGCTGGACTGGGGATCAATCATGCGATTGCCCATCAATTGGGTGGTCAGTTTCATCTGCCGCATGGACTTGCCAATGCGCTGCTGCTGACCCATGTCATTTATTTTAATGCCCGCGATCCGCGAGCTGCGAAGCGCTATGCCCGTTTTGCTAAAGCCTGCCATTTATGCCCGGATAATGCGAACGATACGGCTGCGCTGAATGCGCTCATTCATCAAATTGAGCTTCTCAAAAAACAGTGTGCGTTACCTTCTTTCGTTGACGCGCTTAAAGACGGAAAGCAAGTCTGGTCACAACGTATCCCATCGATGGTTCAGGCCGCGCTGGCTGACGTCACGCTGCAAACCAATCCTCGTGTTGCCGATGCCAGTGCCATGCAGGAACTGCTTGAGGAATTATTATGAAGACAGCCATGACGGCAGAGTCCACGCTTTATGATGCACAGACCATTCGCGAACGCGTTCGCGCAGCGGGTGTTGTCGGAGCCGGAGGCGCAGGCTTTCCTACTCACGTAAAATTACAGGCGCAGGTCGATACCTTTCTGGTCAATGCGGCTGAATGTGAGCCAATGCTGAAAGTTGACCAGCAGTTGATGGCCGTCCAGGCTGAGCGACTTATCCGCGGCGTTCAATATGCCATGACGGCGACGGGAGCCAGTGCCGGAATTATTGCGCTCAAGGAGAAATACCAAGGTGCTATCAATGCATTAACCCCCCTTCTACCTGCCGGGATCCGCTTACATATTTTGCCTGATGTCTACCCGGCTGGTGACGAGGTTCTGACCATCTGGATGGCAACAGGTCGGAGAGTTCCGCCTGCCGCGCTGCCGGTCAGCGTCGGTGTGGTGGTCAATAACGTTCAGACCGTGCTCAACATCGCCAGAGCAGTTGAGCAGCAGTACCCCGTTACGCGTCGCACCCTGACCGTTAACGGTGCAGTCGCCAGTCCCATCACACTCACTGTCCCTATCGGAATGTCTTTACGTGACGTTCTGGCGCTGGCCGGTGGCGCAACCGTTGACGATCCCGGCTTTATTAACGGTGGTCCGATGATGGGCGGCCTGATTACTTCACTGGATACCCCCGTAAGCAAGACCACCGGGGGCCTGCTGGTTTTGCCTAAGTCTCATGCGTTAATTCAGCGGCGGATGCAGGATGAACGCACCGTGCTTTCTGTAGCAAAAACCGTTTGCGAGCAGTGCCGTTTGTGTACGGATTTGTGCCCAAGGCATTTGATCGGCCATGAATTATCCCCGCACCTGTTGGTTCGTGCGGTTAATTATCAGCAGGCGGCCACACCACAGCTGCTGCTCACCGCCCTGACCTGTTCAGAATGCAATGTGTGTGAAAGCGTAGCCTGCCCGGTTGGGATTTCACCGATGCGCATCAACCGTATGCTGAAACGCGAGCTGCGGGCGCTCAACCATCGTTATGAAGGGCCGCTAAATCCTGAGGATGAAATGGCGAAATACCGGTTGATCCCGGTTAAGCGCCTTATTACCAAACTGGGTCTTAGCGACTGGTATCACGATGCGCCACTGGCTGAGAATGATTATTCCACAGATAAAACGACGCTGTTGTTACGCCAGCATATTGGTGCCAGCGCCATCCCATGTGTAGAACAAGGCGAACGCGTTGTTCGCGGTCAATGCGTTGCCGATGTGCCGTCCGGTGCATTAGGTGCGCCTGTTCACGCCAGCATTGACGGTATTGTCAGCGAAATCACTGAGCAATCTATCACGGTAATTAGAGGTTAATCATGTCTCAGGCTATAGGGATTTTAGAACTCACCAGCATTGCCAAAGGGATGGAAGCTGGTGATGCCATGTTAAAAAGCGCGAATGTGAATTTACTGGTCAGCAAGACCATCTGCCCGGGAAAATTTCTACTCATGCTCGGTGGTGACGTAGGTGCCGTACAACAGGCGATTGCCACTGGAACATCTCTTGCTGGCGATATGCTCGTTGACAGTCTGGTACTCCCCAACATTCATGCCAGCGTACTCCCCGCAATCAGCGGACTAAACAGCGTGGATAAGCGTCAGGCTGTTGGTATTGTCGAAACATGGAGCGTTGCTGCCTGCATCTGCGCCGCCGACCGGGCGGTTAAAGCCTCCAACGTCACGCTGGTACGCGTCCATATGGCATTTGGTATTGGCGGCAAGTGCTACATGGTCGTTGCTGGCGATGTATCCGATGTGAATAACGCAGTGACGGTTGCCAGTGAAAGTGCGGGTGAAAAAGGCCTGCTGGTTTACCGCTCGGTCATACCTCGCCCGCATGAAAGCATGTGGCGACAAATGGTGGAGGGATAATGGAAAGACAACCCACCACGGATCGAATGATTCAGGAATATGTTCCTGGCAAACAGGTCACGCTGGCGCATCTTATTGCTAATCCAGGTAAAGATTTGTTCAAGAAGCTGGGATTACCAGATGCGGTTTCCGCAATCGGTATTCTGACCATTACCCCCAGCGAAGCCTCAATCATCGCCTGTGATATCGCCACGAAATCCGGGGCGGTAGAGATTGGTTTTCTCGACAGGTTTACCGGTGCGGTGGTTCTGACGGGTGATGTTTCCGCCGTTGAGTACGCGCTGAAACAGGTAACCCGAATGCTCGGCGAAATGATGCGTTTTACCGCGTGTCCCATCACTCGGACGTAATCTCATGAAACGTATCATGCTAATTGGCCCCAGCCAGTGCGGTAAAACATCGCTCACACAGTGCATGCGGGGAGAAGCGCTTCACTACCAGAAAACTCAGGCCATAGTCTGGTCTCCTACGACAATAGACACACCGGGTGAATATCTTGAGAACCGCTGCCTGTACAGCGCGCTGCTGGCCAGCGCCTGTGAAGCAGACATTATTGCGCTGGTACTCAATGCTGACGCGCCGTGGTCACCATTTTCTCCCGGTTTTACCGGACCAATGAACCGACCCGTTATTGGCCTCGTTACCAAAGCCGATTTAGCCAACCCGCAGCGTATTTATCTTGTGGAGAGTTGGTTAGTTCAGGCTGGCGCGCAAAAAGTATTTGTCACCAGCGCGCTGGAGAATACTGGGGTCGATGAGATGTTCATTTTTCTGAATGCAAAGGAACCTTCATGTCTCACAAAATAATGGCCATTAATGCAGGTAGTTCCTCGCTTAAATTTCAACTACTGGCGATGCCGCAGGGTGAAATGATCTGTCAGGGGTTGATTGAACGTATCGGTTTGTATGATGCGCAGGTCACCCTAAAAACACCAGCGCAGAAATGGCAGGAGACTTTGCCCGTAGCCGATCACCGTGAAGCCGTAACGTTGCTCCTGGAAAAACTGCTCAACCACCACATTATCAGCAGTCTGGAAGAGATCGACGGCGTGGGCCATCGCGTCGCGCACGGCGGGGAATCCTTTAAAGACTCTGCGCTGGTAACTGATGAAACGCTCGCAGAAATCGAGCGACTCGCGGAACTGGCCCCTCTGCATAACCCGGTAAATGCGTTGGGGATCGCGGTATTCCGCCAGCTATTGCCCAAAACGCCAGCCGTTGCGGTGTTCGACACTGCCTTTCATCAAACGCTTGATGAGCCTTCTTTCATCTATCCCCTGCCCTGGCGTTACTATTCAGAGTTGGGTATTCGTCGCTATGGTTTTCATGGTACCAGCCACAAATACGTTAGCTCACAGCTTGCTGAAAAACTGGGTGTACCACTCAGCGCCCTGCGCGTTGTTTGTTGTCATCTGGGCAACGGCAGCAGCATCTGCGCCATCAAAGGCGGACAATCGGTGAATACGTCAATGGGCTTTACGCCGCAGTCTGGCGTGATGATGGGCACGCGAAGTGGCGATATCGATCCGTCCATTTTACCGTGGATTGCCCTGCGAGAAGGCAAAACACCGCAGCAGCTCAACCAATTGCTCAACAATGAGTCCGGATTGCTCGGTGTTTCTGGCATCTCACCTGACTACCGCGACGTTGAACATGCCGCAGATACGGGCAATCACCAGGCGGCGCTGGCGTTGACGCTTTTTGCTGAGCGCATTCGTGCCACCATTGGTAGCTATATTATGCAGATGGGCGGTCTGGATGCCCTGGTGTTTACCGGTGGTATTGGCGAAAACTCCGCACGGGCGCGCGCTGCGATTTGTCGTAATCTGAATTTCCTGGGGCTGGCCGTTGATGAGGAAAAAAATCAGCGTAATGCCACCTTCATTCAGACGGAAAATGCGATGGTCAAAGTGGCGGTGATTAATACCAATGAAGAGCTGATGATTGCGCAAGACGTTATGCGTTTAGCGATATCTGAAACTGTGACATTGGGCATTCCTGCATAATACTGCCGCACCGCAAATTGCGGCAAATCATGGTAATAGCGCGATCGCCATGACACTATGCGCCGAAGATTTCTGATCACATAGGTGAAGACGTGGCTGTTGCGCAATGTCCCGCATCGTGCGGAGAACTTATCCAGGGCTGGATTCTGGGCAGTGAGAAATTGGTCTCCTGCCCGGTTGAATGGTATAGCACCGTTGAGGTCACTTCAGGTTCACCGCTGACAGATGAACGTCCACTTTCGCGGGCGATGGTTGAGAGGTTATTGCTGCACTGGCAATACCCGGCACAAATGAGTCAGGATATTCGAATTGATGTCCAGTCAACCATTCCTGTCGCTAAAGGGATGGCCAGCAGCACAGCGGATATCGCCGCCACGGCAATCGCCACGGCGCAGTATCTGGGTCATCAGCTAGACGAATCCACTCTGGCGCAGCTTTGCGTTTCGCTGGAACCTACCGACAGCACCGTTTTCCGCCAGCTTACGCTGTTCGATCACAACGACGCCTCCACGCAAATTGCCTGTGAAGCCCAGCCTCAACTCGATCTGCTGGTTCTCGAAAGCCCGGAAACCTTGCTTACCGCTGATTATCACCGTACTCCACGCCAGTCAGGGTTACTTGCAGGCGCTCCAGCGCTGAAACGCGCATGGGAAAAGGTACAGGAAGCATGTATCAGTCAAAATCCTTATCGGATGGGTGAAGCCGCCACGCTGAGCGCGATCGCCAGCCAGTTGCTGTTACCTAAACCAAATTTTGATTCACTTTTAGCGCTGGTAGAAGAATGTGATTTATACGGTATCAACGTTGCGCACAGTGGCAGCGTAGTCGGTCTGATGCTCGACAGAAAGCGTCATGATGTGGACTACATTAAATGGATGCTGACGCAGAAAAAATTGACGGAACACTGGCCGGAACAGCATTTGTTGCGGATGGTAACTGGCGGGGTCGAACTGCAATAAGGGCCGCCGCTAAGCAGCGACCCGGACAAGCATAAAATCGTTACTCGGCTTTCGCTTCGCCGTTTTTCACTTCGCCCATCGCTTTCAGCTTTTTAGAGATGTCGCGGCGCTCTTTAGAGATCTCAGCGTTTTTGATGATGTAATCATCAACACGATCTTCATAATCGCTTTTCATGCTGGCGATAATGCCCTGAATCGCTTCCACGCTCATTCCAGGCTTGATGTAGTCGCTCAGGTTGTCCAGCAGCAGAACACGTTTCTGGTTGTCACGGATCTTTTTCTCAACGTCCTGGATTTCACGTTGCAGTTTGTTTTTACGACGGAACAGACGAACAAATTCCAGCACGTCCTGGAAAGAAGGCTTGGTAGTTTCCATTTTTACACCCCTGATAATGTGAGATTCGGATTCGTTAAAACAACGGCTAAAGTGGGTCAACATTACTTTCATGCCCGCCATACTTCAAGTTGCATCTGCATCGACCATGCATGGTTGAAACCTGAATTATCGAGGGTAAAGCCATTGCAGTTACCAATGGTTTTAGCCTTTTTCAGTATCATACCTCTATTCGTTGCTGAATCGAAGCAGCAGTAGAACCAATCCCCTCATCTGCTCTTTATTTGCGCAGCGCGCGACAGATCAAATGAGAGAGCAACTCCAGCTGTCGCGCCATTTCCATATTTAGCCAAACGTAGCCGTGAATGGGCGTTTCAGCGACATTATCGCCCTTATGCTCAGCAATAAGCTGACGTAACTCCACCACGGTGTCATTGAGTTTTTCCGTATTGGCAAGCACCGGTTGTGGATTACCTTCATACAATGCGTGGGTTATCGTCAGTAGCGCCTGTTGTGTCCTGAGCTGTGTTTCACGCAAAGTATGCGCATTCAACATAACAAAGTGGCTTGTACGGCTGGCCCAGAGCGCATTGATTTGCAGCTCAAGCATGCAGACCAGGTTACGATTAACCGTCTGAATAGCTTCAAAGATGGATTTTTGAATGCGGGTTTCTTTGCTGGCAGGAACGATGAGCCCACGCATTTTGACAACATCGCTTAAAAGCTGTTGTAAATGCTTCTCCAGTCGCGGTTGCTCCAGCAGGTTGGGAGATAGCGCAGCCTGATACACCCGATTGTACCCCGTTACGCAATGCGCCAGCTGAATTCGCCAGTGTATAAATGCCCGCTGCGGCCAGATACCGGTAAACAGCATTGCCAGTAATGAACCCAGAATAACATCGCCACCGCGCCATAACGCTGTGTTCATATCTCCAGCGGGGGCACCCACAACGACCGCAAGCGTTATACCAATCAGCAACGCCTGATACGGCTTTTTACCCAGTGCCAGCCAGCCGCAGAGAAACATCGCCACCGCGCACCATATCAGCATTAGCGGAAGTGAAAAGAGCTCCAGACGCAGGGCCACCAGCCCAAGTACCGAACCCAGAATTGTCCCGCCAATACGCTCAAACGCTCTGGGGACAACGTTCCCCCAAAAGGAAATAGGCCCCATAATTACCACCAACGTAATCAGAGGCCATGTACCTTCAGGAATGTTCAACAGGCGAACCAACAGAAAAGTAAAAAGAAACGCCAGCGCAATGCGAACACCATGCACCACACGATAATGACGATACAAACGAATTTCAAAAGGACTCAGTGACTTATCTGCACGCACTCATGCACTCCGTCAGGGAATTGCAAAGAACAGAATTGTACCTGTTTTTTGAGTGAAAACATCACTCTGATGACCAGGACATTCATCCTGATTTACACCAAAAACAGTTACTTCGACTGTACCGGCACGTACATTTCAATGTCCCAGTAGCCGTCCTCCATGCCATTGTTCATATAAACTTCAAAGCAAGGTTTAGCGGCTATCGCATACGTCGAATCCTGCAGCAGGCGCTCAAAGAACTGATACCACGGCGTCGCGAAGTCATGATTTTCAACGCGCGCAACGGCGATAGCATAGTCGCCCCCCGCCAGTTCGGTCTGGATCACCCCCTCGCTGTTTTCTGGGATCTCAAAACCTTCAGGCACAGACACCACGGTATCACAACGCAGTTTTTCCGCCGGAACAACGTCAGGATTGTCGTAATAAACGGCTATCCATTCCAGCGGTACGATCTGCTTACCGTCGACCCACATCATTAACTGCTCGAAACCCTGCTTTACCGTTTGTTCCCACGGTCCAACCATGTGAAAACCGGCAATTATGCGTTTCTCGACCTGCTTTATCTCGTACTCCATATAACCTCCGTTATTACACTGTATTTATATACAGTGTAATTTTTAGGTATGACGGCCACAAGGAATCAGTGATTATTATGTGAGCAGATTCGCACTCTTGCCAGTCAGGCACATCAGGAAAAACTACGCCTTGTGGTGGAAGTAATCGCTCAAACGCGAGAAGACGCCGCCTTCGTTGACAGACTCCAGCGTAACCAGAGGCCAGTGCGCCACCAGTTTATCCCGATCGTAGAGTTCAATTTCCCCCACACGTTGATGGGCAGCAATGGGGGCAACCAGTTCTTTCTTATCAAGAACATATTTTGCCTTGATATTAGCGACTTCGGCTTTAGGCAGGGCCATCCAGAAATCCTGCTCTGTGCCAAGGCTAATTTTTTCTTTATCGCCGTACCAGATCCGTTCAATACCAACCTGCTTACCGCTACGTAATACCTGCACGGTATCGAAGTTCTGTTGTCCCCATTGCAGCAATTTTCGCGCCTGGTCTTCACGCCCTTTCGCACTCTCCGCCCCCATCACAACTGCAATCAGGCGGCGCTGCCCATCAACGGCAGAAGCAATCAGGTTGAATCCAGCGCCGGAGGTATGTCCTGTCTTCAGACCATCGACGTTCATAGTTTTATCCCACAACAAACCGTTACGGTTTTGCTGCGTGATTCCGTTCCAGGTAAGGCTTTTTTCACTGTATATATGGTAGAAATCCGGCTCTCCATGGATGATAGCTCTCGACAGCACGGCCAGATCGTAAGCTGAGCTATGCTGACCTGGCGCATCCAGACCATGTACCGTTTCAAAATGCGTGTCCCGCAGGTTCAGCTTTTGCACATAGTTGTTCATCATCGCGACAAACTGCGGCTGCCCTCCGGCGATGTAATCCGCCAGCGCCACACAGGCATCATTACCGGAATCAACAATTAACCCGCGACTCAGATCGCGCACAGAAACGCGATCCCCTTCTTTCAGGAACATTAAGGATGAACCGACGAATACCGGATTATCTTTCGCCCAGGCATCGCGCCCTACGGTGACAATATCTGTCGGACTAATACGCTTGCTGTCGATTGCGCGATCAACAACATAGCCGGTCATCAGCTTGGTCAGGCTGGCAGGGTTGCGCTGCTGGTGTTCATTTCCGGCTGTCAGGATTTGGCCCGTGGTGTAATCCATTAATACCCACGCACCGGCATTAATTGCCGGAGGCTGTGGAGCGAAACTGGCGACGTCGGTCGCGTACGCGGGCGAAAAACTCATCGCAAATAGTGAAGCGGCAATAAACAAACGGCGTTTCAACAGCATGTCCTCAGGAAATGGAGAAATAGCCGTTCTTTTTACGGAAGTTCTGGCGAACAAACATGGATAAATTGCAAGAAAATGTGACATAAGGCACATTTTCTTGCTGTAAGGAAAGGATTTCAGATATCGACCGCGTCTGACGTTACCCTTTGCGCGGTGCTGTCTCTGCGTGATGGCTGCGATGACGATGATAGCCATCTATCATGCTGCGGAAAATTTGCCCCGGTGTGTCACCCAGCGTGCACAGGTAAATATGTGCACAGATGAACAGTAAGCCGACAATCGCCAACACCATATGCAGCACCAGCATCAAAGGCCCAGCCCCTACCACCTGCGGGTAGAGGCATAACAACCCGGTGATGATTAGCAGCGGAATCAGCGCATACATGATGGCCAGATAAGCCAGCTGTTGTAGCGGGTTAAATTTACTCTCTGCCGTTGCGGCAAACGGGTGTGGTTCACCCTTCATGATGCCATACAGATAAAAGCGCGTTTGCAACAAGCAGCGTGATATCAACCCGTTAAACTTCACCCGGTAATGACAACCGTTGCCGCTGGTTGCGTTGATTAGCACAAAACCAACCCAGAAGGCCAACAAGGCGAAACCGCACCAGGTATGTACCTGCACCATCAATGCCACCGGTCCGACAGAGAAGTGACCAAACAGGCCACTCAGCAAAAGCAGGATAAAAAGCAGCGCATTACCCCAGTGCCAGCGGCGGACTGCCAGAGAATAAAGGTAATCCCGGTGCTCTTCTCCGGTTGCCGTCTTGGGTGCCAGCATCCGACGTAACAGCGCGTGCATAACCAGGCCCGCAATCATCAGCACAACAACAACGCCTGCATAAATGAGCCACAGCGGCCAGTAGTCCGGCGCATAGTCAAGCTCTGCTCCCCAGATAGAATTCATGCTTTACCCTCCTGATGGATCTCTTTACGCCGATAAACACTCACCGGACCGCTACGCGTATCCTGCTGGCGATAAACCTCTTTTTGATTTATCCAGTGCTGAATTTCCGGATCGTCACGACGACCAAATTTCAGCGCATCCGTCGGACAAACGGAAACGCAGGCGGGCGATTGACCGCTCTCGAGTCGGGTATCTGCGCAGAAGTTACATTTGTCGGCAATTCCCGTTTGCGGATTGAGATAACGGACATGGAACGGACAAGCGGCAACGCAGTAGTCACAGCCAATACAGCGAGACTTATCCACTTGCACAATGCCATTTTCGTCGCGAAATGACGCACCAGTCGGACAGACGCTGACACACGGCGCATCTTCACAATGCTGACAGGAAACGCGAACAAACTGGAAGTGGGACAGCACCTCGGGTTCATGTTCGGGTGAACGGATCTGCACCTGTAGACGGCTAAATCCCTCTGGCACATCATTCAGAACTTTGCAGGCAACCGTACATGCCTGACAGCCGATACAGCGTTTCTCGTCATGCAGCATGACATAAGGGTTTGTAGATTGATTCATGATGTTCTCCTTTCTCATGCCCGACGAAGCGTAACGCCAGCGGTGTGGACCACCGTACCGGAAACCGGACTGGTAACATGCGGAAGCAAATTACCGCAATGGATACCGTGCGTTGTCGCTGCGGTTTTGGCTCCCGCCTTGGCGCCAAATCCCATATAAACAAACAGCGTATCGGGCCGAATTCCGGCGGTGACCAGCGCTTTGCCTTTTTCCTTGCCGGTCGCATTTTCCAGCCAGATGTCATCACCGCTTTTGATGCCTTTTTCACGGGCCGTTTGCGGGTGGATCCACACCGCGTTATCCCACATCAACTCGCTAAGCAGTGGCACGTATTGCGTCGCACCGTTGGTATGAACCGCCACTTTTCCCTGGATAAAATAGAGTTCACTGTCGCCTATAAGCGCAAAATTGCGCGCGCGCGGAATACCGTATCCAGGCAGGAGCGTTTCCAGCTCTTCGGAATAGAGTTCGATTTTTCCTGACGGAGATTTAAAGCGCAGTTGCTCGCCATAGGTACCGTCGCTGTCAACCGCCACCGCGCCCGGATAGCGTTCCACAAACTGACGCACCGCTTCAGGTTCACGCAGCAGCAACGGAACACCCCACTCCCGATACCCTTTCTGACGCAATTCAGCAGATAGCGCATGATCGCCATTAAGCTGGTATAACTGACGCGTTTGCATATCCTGCCATGGGTAGAATTGGCCAAGGCCTAACTGCACGGCCAGCTCTTTCCAGATTTGCCAGCTCGGACGCGCATCACCAATAGGTTCTACTACCTGCTGACGCAGGGCATAGGCTGGATTCAGACCCGACATGTCTGAAACTTCTTCATCGCGCTCAAGGTAAGTACATTCAGGCAAAAGGTAGTCGGCATACGCCGCGCTTTCGCTTAGGTAGACATCACAACTGACCACAAGGTCGAGCTGTTCAACGGTTTTGACCAGATCTGGTCGACAGGTTACGGTTTGGAAAGGGTTGTGTCGGGACATAATCCATGCCTTCACCGGATAAGGTGTCTGATTTAACACAGCATCAATGATGCTTTGCACCACACCACCGCCCGCCGCGATGTACTTAAACTGCGGGGCTACCAGATCGATACGCTGCGCCGTTGGCTTGGGTAATTTGGCATCGGGTTTTGCCAGCACCGGAGCGACCTTCTCGCCAGCCAGCTTATTGTAAGTTGCCGCCGCTTTTTTCTGATACAAACCGCCTTCACGCTCAATATTGCCAAGCAGCACATTGAGGGTAAAAATCATGCGCCGCATATCAATTTCTTCTTGCGAAAACGTCGCGCGATGGCCCGGACTGACGATGGCATGAGGCGCGCAGGCGGCCATTTCGCGGGTGACCCGAACAATGACATCAGCAGGCACATCCGCGAGCTGCTGCGCCCATTCCGGCGTGGTCTCTTGTACCGCTTCTGCCAGTTGCTCAAACCCCGTGGTGTAGCGCGCCACAAAGTCCGCGTCATACAGATTTTCATTGATCATGACGTGACACATGGCCATCAGCACCGGTAAATCGCCGCCCGGCTTGAGCGCATGCCATTCATCCGCCTTGCTGGAGAATACGGACAGACGGGGATCGAAGCTGACCATCTTCGCCCCCTTCTCCTGCGCGGTCATCAGCTCATGCGTATCCGCAACCTCGATCCCTTCATAGAGGTTATGGCCAAAAGAGACCATATAACGGGTATTGGCGATATCCATGGCTAAATCGCCACCCATCATAACTTTAGCGGCAATGGCTTTACCGGCAGGACACGTTGATGCGTGAGTAAAGGTATTCGGTGACCCGAAAGCCGTCGCGAGGTGAAATAAATGGCCAGACAGCGAGCCAGATTTAGACGAGAAGACGACTCCCTGGGGACCATATTGCGTTTTTATTGCCGTCATTTTTTCGGCGATTTCTTTATACGCCTGTTCCCAGCTAATAACCTGCCAGTCACCGCTCCCGCGAGGTCCTGTGCGTTTCATGGGTTTAACAATGCGATGAGGGTCGTTGACCAGGCTAACGCCGCTGCCGCCGCGAGCGCAGACACGTGTCCCCTGTTGTGGCGCATTAGGGTTTCCCTGAATAAAAACCGTTTTATTATTAATCACCTGAGCCTGAATTGGGCAGCGAAAAGAACACATCTCGCACAAACTTGGCGTCAGGGATGTTTTCCCTTTGATGCTCTCTGGAGAATTTCGCGCCAGTGCCCCAGGCGGGAAACTGCCTATCGCACAGGCTGAACAGCCTATACCCACTCCTCGCAAAAAATTACGCCGACTAATGCTCATATAACCTCCTGTTATTAGATATATCCAATAATTATATGGCGTTTGGGTTATTTATTTTTTACATCAATCACATTTCATTACAATGCATGACAGCGAATTGACATAAATAAAAACCCATTGTTTATAAAAGATTTTTAAAGTTTCCAGAACACAACCAAGAAGAGGAAAATAACAATAATGGTTATCAGTTAGATTATTTACAACCCCGCAACTTCAAGATGTTTTATTTCCGTAATTTATTTTAACAGTGCGGAATTTATTAATTAATTCCATTAATGTCCTGTTTATCTCAATTTTATTGCGTACACAATCCAGCTTCGATAATGCCATAGCTGATTATCTCGCTATTTTTTGGTATTCTTGAACCAGCGCTAAATTGATCCCGGACATAACTGAACAATGAATGACGGCAAGCAGCAACCTGGTTTTCTCTTCCACGATTACGAGACCTTTGGTACCCATCCGGCGCTGGACAGACCCGCGCAATTTGCGGCTATCCGCACAGATAATGATTTCAACATCATCGGTGAACCGGAAGTCTTTTATTGCAAACCCGCGGACGATTATCTGCCGCAGCCTGAGGCGGTGTTGATTACGGGTATCACACCGCAGGAAGCACGAGAAAAGGGAGAGAATGAAGCCGCATTTGCTGCACGCATCCACGCCCTGTTCACCGTGCCGAAAACCTGTATCCTGGGCTATAACAACGTGCGCTTCGATGATGAGGTGACGCGCAACATCCTGTATCGCAATTTCTACGATCCCTATGCCTGGAGCTGGCAGAACGATAATTCGCGCTGGGATCTGCTGGATGTGATGCGCGCCTGCTATGCCCTGCGCCCTGAAGGCATTAACTGGCCGGAAAACGACGACGGCTTACCCAGCTTCCGCCTGGAGCATTTGACCAAAGCCAACGGTATTGAGCATACCAATGCTCACGATGCTATGGCGGACGTATACGCCACAATCGCAATGGCGCAATTAGTGAAGTCGCGCCAGCCGCGTCTGTTTGATTACCTCTACAGCCATCGTAATAAGCACAAGCTGGCCGCGCTGATTGATGTCCCGCAAATGAAACCGCTGGTCCATGTCTCTGGTATGTTCGGCGCATGGCGCGGAAACACCAGTTGGGTAGCGCCGTTGGCGTGGCATCCGGAGAATCGTAACGCGGTTATTATGGTCGACTTAGCCGGTGATATTTCGCCGCTGCTCGAACTCGACAGCGACGCCCTGCGCGAGCGGCTCTACACGTCTAAAGTGGATCTGGGTGATAACCCGGCCGTACCGGTTAAACTGGTGCACATCAACAAATGCCCGGTACTGGCACAGGCGAATACTCTGCGTCCGGAAGATGCCGACCGTCTTGGCATTAACCGCCAGCACTGTCTGGATAATCTCAAAGTTCTGCGCGAAAATCCGCAGATACGCGACAAAGTGGTCGCGATCTTTGCAGATGCGGAACCCTTTACACCGTCAGATAACGTGGATGCCCAACTGTACAACGGCTTTTTCAGCTATGCTGACCGTGCGGCGATGAAAATCGTTCTGGAAACCGAACCACGCAATTTACCGGCGCTGGATATCTCCTTTGTCGATAAGCGCATTGAAAAACTGTTGTTTAATTACCGTGCACGTAACTTCCCGGGAACGCTGGACGAAGCAGAACAGCAACGCTGGCTGGACCATCGCCGCCAGGTATTCACACCGGAGTTTTTGCAAAATTACGCCAATGAACTGCAGTTATTGAGCCAGCAATATGCGGATAACAAAGAAAAGTTGATGCTGCTGAAATCACTCTGGCAGTATGCCGAAGAGATTGTATAAATCCCACGTATAAAAAAACGGAGAACATGTCTCCGTTTTTTTTTAGTTAAATGCTGTTATTACGCGACATCTTCGTCGTACTGCGGTACCGGGTTGCGGAAGCTTTTGGTCACACAAGCCAGGTAAATCAGACCGATACCGGCCCAGATCAGACCCAGAACCATTGAGCTCTCTTCCAGATTCACCCACAGCGCACCAACGGTCAGCGCACCGCACATCGGCAGGAACAGATACTGGAAGTGGTCTTTCAGCGTCTTGTTACGCTTCTCACGGATCCAGAACTGGGAGATCACCGACAGGTTAACGAAGGTAAACGCCACCAGCGCACCAAAGTTAATCAGCGCCGTCGCCATCACCAGGTCGAAGTTGATTGCCAGCAGAGCAATCGCACCAACCAGAATGATGTTCATAGACGGAGTACGCCATTTCGGGTGTACATAACCGAAGAAACTTTTCGGGAACACGCCGTCACGCCCCATCACGTACATCAGACGCGCTACGCCAGCATGCGCCGCCATACCGGACGCCAGTACGGTAATGGTAGAGAAAATCAGCGCGCCAACCTGGAAGAACTTACCGGCGACGTACAGCATGATTTCCGGCTGTGAAGCGTCTGGATCTTTGAAGCGCGAGATATCCGGGAAGTACAGCTGCAACAGATAGGTGGATACGATAAAGATCAGGCCACCAATCAGCGCAGTCAGGAAAATCGCACGCGGGATCACGCGCTCAGCGTCTTTGGTTTCTTCTGACAGGTTGCTGATACCGTCAAAACCGGTGAACGAGAAGCACAGGATCGTAGCGCCCGTGATCATCGGGATCACGTGTGCATCACCTGACCAGAACGGACGGCTGCTCGCCAGCGTACCGGCACCTTCCCCTTCGAACACGCCATAAACGACCATGCCGAGGATCACTGCAATCAGCACCACCTGCAACAACACGATTACGGTGTTGAAATTCGCAACGGATTTAAGGCTGCGCAGGTTAAAGGCGGTCATAAAGGCCACCAGCGCTACCACGAATATCCATGACGGTATCGACGGCACCAGGGCTTCAAAATAAATTTTTGCCAACAGAATGTTGATCATCGGAGCGAACAGGTAGTCCAGCAGTGATGACCAACCCACCATAAAGCCAACGGTCGGGCTAATGGATTTCTGGGCGTAAGTGTAGGCAGAGCCTGCAGACGGATAGCGACGCACCAGTTTACCGTAGCTCAGTGCGGTAAAGAGGATGGCGATCAGTGCAAAGGCGTAAGCTGTCGGGACGTGACCATCGGTCATTCCTGATACGATACCGAATGTATCGAACAGCGTCATCGGCTGCATATAGGCAAGGCCCATCATGACAACCGGAACCAGCGTAAGCGTTTTACGTAATTCCACGCGAGAGGTGTTTGGAGTAGCGTTATGCGACATGGTTATCCCCCATTACGGCGAAAACCGTCGCGTAAGCAAAAAATTGCCCCATTTTTTGTTAATCCTCAGCGACAACAACTGTCGATTTTTAAGTAAGTATCTATCCGGTACGAAGCCCGGCCTCTTTTATGAATGATTGGTTTGATGCAAAAAAATAACCGACGCGTATTAAAACGTCGGTTAATGTCATTTTTTGCAAGCGGCGTATTTTGCCCTAAATTGGGGAGAAATAACAAGAGATTGAAGCGACCACAAAAGAATATTTTTTCTTAACTGATTGATTTGTCAGCAGCCGTTTTAACATACACCCCCGCAATAGCACTATTTGCTAAAATTTCATCCCGCCACCAGGCACTGACCAACCCGGCGGTCTGTTCACTCCAGCCTATCCACACGGGTTCAAAGACAATTTGCGCGACCACTTTTTTCTCAATCAGTGCGCCGCTCTCCAGAAATCGCTGCGCCAGGTAGCGCGGAATATAGCCACATCCCAGACCGCTGATTTGCAGTTCCAGCTTGGTTTTGAAGTCAAAAACGGTAATGGCTTCTTGATCGTCAAGCACCTGGGAGCCTGAGACGTTGGCATGCTGCGCATTGTCCCCCACCACAATGGCGCGAAAACGGCGAATGGTACGACGATTTAACGGTTCCTGTTCCTGCGCCAGCGGGTGATGCGGCGCAACCACAAACACCTGTTCCAAAACCCCGAGCCGTGCAAAGCCAAATTCGCTAGCTGCTGGGGGTTCATGCATGGCGCCAACGATAATATCCGCCCGGCCCTGAGTGAGGGCATCCCAGGAGCCGCCCAGCACGCCATTGATAAACTTCAGGCGCGTCACGCTGTGGTGTTGATAGAAAGATTCGATGAGTGGGGCCAGCAGTGAAAAGGGAAACGTATCATCTACGCCAATAACCAGTTCATTCTCCCAGCCTTCGTGAAGTTTAATCGCCTGCTTTTCAAGTTCGCGGACGGTGTGCAGCACCTCCCGCCCCTTTTCCAGCAGCATCTGCCCAGTGCGGGTGAACTTAGCCCGGTGTCCGCTGCGATCGAGTAGCTGAATATTAAGATCGCTTTCCAGCTTATGGACGGTGTAGCTAAGCGCAGACGGCGTCTTAAACAATTTTGCCGACGCCGCCGCGAAACTGCCCTCTTTTTCTAATGCATCGAGGATGATAAGAACGTCCAGCAGTGGTTTCATACTCGCCCCCTGGCGGTATACAGCGGCACTCTGCTGGATTGTCACTCCATCGGCATCACCAGCGGGTCAGGATACTGGTACTCAAACCCAAGCTCATTACAAATACGGTTGCCATCAATGACTTTACCTTTACCGTTATCCGTACCGCCGCGAAATTCCGGCGGCTCCATCCCCAACTGGCGGGCCATCTGCGGATAGAACACGTTACGCGCCGGATGCATAGGCGCACATATATTATAGATGTGTCCCCCTTTAGGCGCTTGCAGCAGTAACGTGATGGCAGATACTACATCGTCCAGATGCACCAGATTGACGCCATGATGTCCGTCAGGTGCCGTCTTGCCAGCGAAGAAGCGACCAGGATGTCTTCCCGGACCGACCAACCCGGCCAGACGCAAAATATCCACCGACGTGCCTGGCAAATTGTGCAACCAGTCTTCAAGTTCTTTCAGGACACGACCGCTCGCCGTGACCGGATTACGCGGCGTCCCCTCTTTCACTGTGCCTTGAACGTCACCATAGACTGACGTCGAACTGGTAAAAATAATTCGTGGGATCCGATACGCCAGCGCGCTGTCGACCAGCTCCTGCATGGCCTGCAAGTAAAATGCTTCCCCAGGACCGCTACGACGCGCAGGCAGCGTAATAACCAGCGCATCGGCGTCCATCAGTGCATCGAGATCGTCAGCCTCACAGACCAGTTCAGGTTCCAGGCGCAGCGAATAACTCTCGATACCGCTCATGCGGGCCGCTTCCACCCCATCCAATGTGGTTTTGCTGCCGGTAACCTGCCAGCCTCTCGCCGCCAGCGACATGGCTAACGGCATGCCTAACCAACCTAACCCGACAATTGCGACCTTTTTCATGCCTTCTCTCCTGACTTTTGGCCTATAACGCAAGGCTACGCCAGCCCGCGGTGGCTGACAATTCATAGTATCAATATGAAATGAATTAATGATCAAAAAAAGCCCTTGCTTTCCGTAGCTAAAGTGGTTTAGGTTAAAAGACATCAAATGAATAAACATTCATCGAGAAAATTTATGACACGCGCTCAATTCAAACACCATCATCACCATCATCCTGACTAGTCTTTCAGGCGATGTGTGCTGGGAGACGTTTAAATCTTCCAGCGGTGCATGAGTGTATGAGAAAGCCCCCGGAAGATTTCTTCCGGGGGCTTTTTTTTGTGCGTGACCCAAACTGATTCAGACAGGATAACGAGGAATAAAGAATGTTAGACAACACCCGTTTACGCATAGCTATGCAGAAATCAGGCCGCTTAAGCGATGATTCACGCGAATTACTGGCCCGTTGCGGCATTAAAATTAATCTTCACACCCAGCGCCTGATTGCGATGGCGGAGAACATGCCGATCGATATTCTGCGTGTGCGTGATGACGATATCCCGGGTCTGGTGATGGACGGTGTCGTTGACCTCGGCATCATCGGGGAAAACGTTCTGGAAGAGGAACTGCTCAACCGCCGGGCACAGGGTGAAGACCCTCGCTATTTTACCCTGCGCCGTCTGGACTTCGGCGGCTGCCGTCTCTCGCTGGCTACCCCGGTTGATGAAGCCTGGGATGGCCCGGCAGCGCTGAACGGTAAACGTATCGCGACCTCTTACCCACACCTGCTCAAACGTTATCTCGATCAGAAAGGAGTTTCGTTTAAATCTTGTCTGTTAAACGGTTCTGTAGAAGTTGCTCCCCGTGCGGGTCTGGCTGATGCGATTTGCGATCTGGTGTCCACCGGCGCAACGCTTGAAGCCAACGGTCTGCGCGAAGTAGAAGTGATCTACCGCTCTAAAGCCTGTCTGATTCAGCGCGACGGCGAAATGGCCGAAGCCAAGCAACAACTGATCGACAAACTGCTAACCCGTATCCAGGGGGTTATTCAGGCCCGTGAATCCAAATACATCATGATGCACGCGCCGAGCGATCGTCTGGACGAGGTCATCGCCCTGCTGCCCGGCGCTGAGCGCCCTACCATTCTGCCTCTGGCGGGCGACCAGCAGCGTGTTGCCATGCACATGGTCAGCAGCGAAACCCTGTTCTGGGAAACAATGGAAAAACTGAAAGCGCTCGGTGCCAGCTCAATTCTGGTGTTGCCGATTGAGAAGATGATGGAGTGATCTGATGCCTGATGGCGCTTCGCTTATCAGGCCTACAAGAATTGTCACAATCATTGATATTACGGGTCTTGTAGGCCGGATAAGGCAGCGCCGCCATCCGGCAACACCCGATGATGGAGTAACGACCATGAGCTTCAATACCCTGATTGACTGGAATAGCTATAGCCCTGAGCAGCAGCGCGAACTGCTGATGCGCCCGGCGATTTCCGCCTCTGAAAGCATCAGCCGTACGGTGGCCGAGATCCTTGAGAACGTCAAAAATAACGGCGACCGGGCGCTGCGTGAATACAGCGCAAAGTTCGATAAAACCGAGGTTGGCGCGCTGCGCGTGACCGAGGAAGAAATCCAGCAAGCCAGCAGTCGCCTGAGCGACGAACTGAAACAAGCCATGCAGGCGGCGGTGCGTAATATTGATACTTTCCACACCGCGCAGATCCTGCCACCGGTGGATATCGAGACCCAGCCAGGCGTGCGTTGCCAGCAGGTTACCCGCCCTATCGCTTCCGTGGGCCTGTATATTCCTGGAGGTTCGGCGCCGCTGTTTTCCACCGTATTAATGCTGGCGACCCCGGCGCGCATCGCCGGTTGCAAAAAAGTGGTGCTGTGCTCACCGCCGCCGATTGCAGATGAAATCCTCTACGCCGCGCAGCTGTGTGGCGTAAAAGAGGTGTTTAATGTAGGCGGCGCGCAGGCTATTGCCGCACTGGCGCTGGGCACCGAATCTATTCCTAAGGTCGATAAAATCTTCGGGCCAGGCAATGCATATGTGACCGAAGCCAAACGCCAGGTCAGCCAGCGTCTTGACGGCGCGGCCATCGACATGCCTGCTGGCCCGTCCGAAGTGCTGGTTATCGCCGACAGCGGTGCGACGCCGGACTTTGTTGCCTCTGACCTGCTTTCTCAGGCAGAACACGGCCCCGACTCGCAGGTTATTCTCCTGACGCCAGACGCTACGCTTGCCGAAGGCGTTGCCAAAGCCGTTGAACGCCAGCTCGCTGAGCTTTCCCGCGCTGAGACCGCACGTCAGGCGCTCTCCGCCAGCCGCTTAATCGTGGCGAAAGATCTGGCGCAGTGCGTTGAAATATCTAACGCCTACGGTCCGGAACACCTGATTATTCAGACCCGCAACGCGCGTGAACTGGTTGATGAGATCACCAGCGCCGGTTCGGTGTTCCTCGGGGACTGGTCGCCGGAATCCGCAGGCGACTATGCTTCTGGCACCAACCACGTTCTTCCGACCTACGGCTATACCGCGACCTGCTCAAGCCTTGGGCTGGCTGATTTCCAGAAACGGATGACCGTACAGGAATTAACCCCACAAGGTTTCTCTGCCCTGGCCTCAACCATTGAAACACTGGCCGCTGCTGAACGACTGACTGCCCACAAAAATGCCGTCACCCTGCGCGTTAACGCCCTGAAGGAGCAAGCATGAGCACTGACAACTTTCTCAGCGTCACTGATTTAGCCCGTAAGAATGTTCGCGAATTAACGCCCTATCAGTCTGCCCGTCGTCTCGGCGGTAACGGCGATGTCTGGCTCAACGCGAATGAGTACCCAACCGCCGTTGAGTTCCAGCTCACTCAGCAAACGCTGAACCGCTACCCTGAATGCCAGCCGAAAGCTGTGATTGAGAATTACGCGCAGTATGCTGGCGTCAAGCCGGAGCAGCTGCTGGTCAGCCGCGGCGCAGATGAAGGGATCGAACTGCTCGTGCGCGCTTTTTGCGAACCCGGTAAAGATGCGATTCTGTACTGCCCGCCAACTTACGGCATGTACAGCGTCAGCGCCGAAACGATTGGCGTTGAGTGCCGCACCGTTCCAACCCTTGATAGCTGGCAACTTGATTTGCAAGGCATCGCGGACAAGCTTGATGGTGTGAAAGTTGTTTACGTATGCAGCCCGAACAACCCAACCGGCCAACTGATCAAGCCACAGGATCTGCGTTCGCTGCTCAACATGACGCAGGGTAAAGCTATCGTGGTTGCCGATGAAGCGTATATCGAGTTTTGCCCGCAGGCCACACTGGCAGGCTGGCTGTCTGAGTATCCGCATCTGGTGATATTACGCACGTTGTCCAAAGCGTTTGCGCTCGCCGGTTTACGCTGCGGGTTTACGCTGGCGAATGAAGAGGTTATCAATCTGCTGTTAAAAGTGATTGCCCCTTACCCGCTCTCTACGCCGGTGGCAGATATCGCCGCCCAGGCGCTGACGCCGCAAGGGATTTCCGCCATGCGTAAACGCGTAGAGCAGATCCTGCAAGAACGTCAGTATCTGGTAGATAACCTGAAAACAATTCGCTGTGTAGAGCAGGTATTCGATTCTGAAACCAACTATGTTCTGGCGCGCTTCACCGCCTCCAGCAGCGTATTTAAATCTTTGTGGGATCAGGGCATTATCTTACGAGATCAGAATAAACAACCTTCGTTAAGCGGCTGCCTGCGAATTACTGTCGGAACCCGTGAAGAGAGCCAGCGCGTCATTGACGCCTTACGTGCGGAGCAAGTATGAGCCAGAAGTATCTTTTTATTGACCGTGATGGAACCCTGATTTCCGAACCGCCAAGTGACTTTCAGGTCGATCGCTTTGACAAACTCGCCTTCGAGCCGGAAGTTGTTCCCGTTTTGCTGAAACTGCAAAAAGCAGGTTTTAAGCTGGTTATGATCACTAACCAGGATGGACTCGGAACGCAGAGTTTCCCGCAGGCCGATTTTGACGGTCCGCATAAACTGATGATGCAAATATTCACCTCTCAGGGCGTGGCATTTGATGAAGTGCTGATTTGCCCGCACCTGCCAGCGGACGAATGCGCTTGCCGAAAGCCCAAAGTGAAGCTGGTTGAGCAGTATCTGGTTGAACAGGCCATGGACACCGAGAACAGCTACGTTATTGGCGATCGGATAACCGATATTCAGCTCGCTGAAAACATGGGCATTAGTGGATTGCGTTACCATCGCGATACCCTGAACTGGGCGATGATCGGCGAGCAGTTGACCAAACGTGACCGCTACGCACACGTTGAGCGTAATACTAAAGAAACGCAGATTGACGTCAAAGTCTGGCTGGACCGCGAAGGCCGCAGCAAAATTAATACCGGCGTTGGCTTCTTTGACCACATGCTGGATCAAATCGCCACCCACGGCGGTTTTCGCATGGAGATTGCCGTCAAGGGCGATCTGTATATAGACGATCACCACACCGTTGAAGATACCGGTCTGGCGCTGGGCGAAGCCTTAAAGCTGGCGTTAGGCGATAAACGCGGCATCAACCGTTTTGGTTTTGTGCTGCCGATGGATGAGTGTCTAGCACGTTGCGCGCTGGATATCTCCGGCCGTCCACACCTGGAGTACCGCGCGGAGTTTACCTACCAGCGCGTTGGAGATCTGAGCACGGAGATGATCGAACACTTCTTCCGTTCACTCTCCTACACTATGGGCGTCACCCTGCACCTGAAAACTAAAGGCAAAAATGACCACCACCGTGTGGAGAGCCTGTTTAAAGCCTTTGGCCGTACGCTGCGTCAGGCGATTCGTGTAGAAGGCGACACGCTGCCCTCCTCAAAAGGAGTGCTGTAATGAATGTGGTGATTCTGGACACCGGCTGCGCCAACCTGCATTCGGTAAAATCCGCCGTCGCACGCCACGGATACGATCCTGTTGTCAGCCGTGACCCGGACGTGGTGCTGCGCGCCGATAAACTATTTCTGCCAGGCGTAGGCACCGCGCAGGCGGCTATGGACCAGTTGCACGAGCGCGAACTGATTGAACTGATTAAAGCCTGCACGCAACCGGTACTGGGGATCTGTTTAGGTATGCAACTGCTGGGCCGTCGCAGCGAAGAGTGTAACGGTGTCTCCCTACTGGGCATTATTGAGCAGGACGTCCCGAAGATGACCGATTTCGGTCTGCCGCTGCCGCATATGGGCTGGAATCGCGTCTATCCGCAGGCGGGGAACCGTCTGTTCCAGGGTATTGAAGATGGCGCCTATTTCTACTTTGTACACAGCTACGCTATGCCGGTAAACCCGTGGACCATCGCCCAGTGCAATTACGGCGAACCGTTTACCGCGGCAGTACAAAAGGACAATTTCTTTGGCGTACAGTTTCACCCGGAACGTTCGGGCGCGGCTGGGGCACAGTTGCTGAAAAACTTTCTGGAGATGTAATGATTATTCCGGCATTAGATTTAATCGACGGCACGGTGGTGCGTCTTCATCAGGGCGATTACGCTAAGCAACGTGATTACGGTAACGATCCTCTCCCCCGTTTGCAGGATTATGCAGCCCAGGGGGCTGAAGTGCTGCACCTGGTAGATTTAACCGGCGCGAAAGATCCGGCGCAGCGCCAGATCCCGCTGATCAAAACGCTGGTCGCTGGCGTCAATGTTCCGGTACAGGTTGGCGGCGGCGTGCGTACGGAAGCAGACGTGGCGGCGCTTCTTGACGCAGGTGTGGCGCGCGTGGTGGTGGGTTCGACGGCGGTAAAATCTCCCGAGATAGTCAAGAGCTGGTTTGCCCATTTTGGTGCCGATGCGCTGGTACTGGCGCTGGACGTTCGTATTGACGAGCACGGGAATAAACAGGTTGCGGTCAGTGGCTGGCAGGAAGATTCAGGGGTTTCACTGGAAGAACTGGTTGAGACCTATTTACCCGTTGGCCTGAAGCACGTGCTGTGCACCGATATCTCCCGCGACGGTACGCTGGCAGGCTCAAACGTCGCGCTGTATGAAGAAGTGTGCGCCAAATACCCGCAGGTGGCATTTCAGTCATCTGGCGGCATTGGCGGAATCGAGGACGTAGCGGCCCTGCGCGGGACCGGAGTTCGCGGCGTGATCGTCGGACGCGCCCTGCTGGAAGGAAAGTTCACCGTTGAGGAGGCCATTCAATGCTGGCAAAACGCATAATTCCTTGTCTGGACGTCCGTGACGGGCAGGTGGTAAAAGGCGTCCAGTTCCGTAATCACGAGATTATTGGTGACATCGTCCCGCTGGCAAAACGCTATGCCGATGAAGGCGCAGATGAACTGGTGTTCTATGATATCACCGCGTCCAGCGATGGCCGCGTAGTGGATAAAAGCTGGGTATCACGCGTGGCGGAAGTGATCGATATTCCGTTCTGCGTAGCAGGCGGCATTAAATCCGTCGACGATGCGGCGCGCATTCTCTCCTTCGGGGCGGACAAAATCTCCATCAACTCCCCGGCGCTGGCCGAACCGGAGCTTATCACCCGTCTGGCGGACCGCTTCGGCGTGCAGTGCATCGTGGTGGGCATTGATACCTGGTATGACGCCGACACCGGCAAATATCATGTAAATCAGTATACCGGAGATGAAAGCCGTACCCGCGTCACGCACTGGGAAACACTGGACTGGGTGCAGGAGGTCCAAAAACGAGGCGCGGGCGAAATCGTCCTGAACATGATGAACCAGGACGGCGTACGTAACGGTTATGACCTGGAGCAACTGAAAAAAGTGCGTGATGTTTGCCACGTCCCGCTGATTGCCTCCGGCGGTGCGGGCACCATGGAACACTTTCTCGAAGCTTTCCGGGATGCCGACGTTGACGGCGCGCTTGCCGCCTCCGTCTTCCACAAACAAATTATCAATATTGGCGAATTAAAAGCGTACCTGGCAACACAGGGCGTGGAGATCAGGATATGTTAACGAAGCAACAATGCCGCGAGCTGGACTGGGAAAAAACCGACGGACTGATGCCAGTCATCGTGCAGCATGCGGTTTCCGGTGAAGTATTGATGCTGGGGTATATGAACCCGGAGGCGCTGGATAAAACGATCGAAAGCGGCAAAGTGACCTTTTTCTCACGGACCAAGCAGCGCCTGTGGACCAAAGGAGAAACCTCCGGTCACTTCCTGAATGTGGTGAGCATTGCGCCTGACTGCGACAACGACACCCTGCTGGTGCTGGTTAACCCGATTGGCCCGACCTGCCATAAAGGCTCCTCAAGCTGCTTTGGTGACGCAAGCCACCAGTGGCTGTTCCTGTATCAGCTTGAGCAACTGCTGGCCGAACGTAAAACCGCTGACCCAGCTAGCTCCTACACCGCGAAACTGTATGCCAGCGGCACCAAACGCATCGCGCAGAAAGTGGGCGAAGAAGGCGTAGAAACCGCGCTGGCTGCGACCATTAACGACCGTTTTGAGCTGACAAATGAAGCTTCTGATCTCATGTATCATCTGCTGGTGCTGCTGCAAGACCAGGACCTCGACCTGACGACGGTGATTGAGAATTTACGTAAGCGTCATCAGTAAGTTGCAGATATGAAAAAACCGGGCACTGCCCGGTTTTTTGTTGTCAGCTTTAGACTTACTCAGCTTTGGCTTTGTAACCACGCAGAGCATTTCGCCCCAGCACCACGCCTGCACCAATCATCCCACCGAGCAGAACCGCCAGCACGAGGGTAATCGCTTTTTTCGGGCTGTCACGACGAATCGGTAACGTTGGTTTCATCACATAGCGGTAGGCGTGTAACTCAGCCCCTTCAAGCTTAAGACTTTCAATATCCAACAGCTTTTGCTTGGTCTGGAAGTAGTTATCAGACAATATCAAAGGACGTGTAGATTCGTGCTCAATCATGGACTTCAGGGCATCACTACCCAACAGGAACATACTGTCCTGCGTCACATCCTGCGTCTGCTGAATTTGCGGCTTAGTCACCCCGGCCTGCTCTGCATAACGCAGCGCTTCCTGAATTTGCTTAATTCGTAGATCTTTTTGCTCCTGCGCGACCACTTCCTGAGTTTTCAGAGAGTCTTGCAACGTGGTGGTTTGCAACTTGATATTATCAACCAGGTCAAGCTCCAGCTCTTTAGCAACCTTTTCATCTGTTTGTTGAATGTATTCGGCGAGCTGACGCTGAGCGTCTTCAGGTGAGCTACCCACATAAGAAACCGCTAACGGCAGCGGTTGACCTTTCACAGACTGTTCAATTAACAGTTTCTGCGGTTCTTCCTGATTATCAAGCGTTTCAGCCAATGCAGAGAAAGAGGTACTGAAACGACCAACCACGTTTGTCTGCAGTTCAGTAACCTTGGGCGCACTGGCACCATACAAAACATTGAGGGCGTTGTTATATGTGGCGATCTGACCAACATCCGGTTGAGTAATAATGGCTGTTGAGGTCCATTTCTCCTTAGCAACTGCCAGATAGCCCACAGCAAGCACTATGGCAATAACAATTGCGGTAACGATTGTTACCTTCCCACGCCATAACTGTACCAGTAAATCAATCAGATCAATCTGTTCCGGATCGTGACTGCGTCCAGACATGTTGTTATCACTTACAGACATAGAAACCCTAGATAAGGAAAGACTTAAACTGGGATTAGTTTAGCTATAAATTGCGGCAATGCCATAGGATTAATGATAAAAAAATCAAATTGTTTCAGGGATTTTGATTGGTATTTCAAACACTACTGGAATACGATACGTTTTAAAAAGTGTACTGATGCAGACACGCAATGGACCGTAGAGACGCGCACGCCCACGGCCAGCATGCGCCCTATCACGTCGACAATATCGGCAATAGTTAACCGGTTGAGCTAATGGACTATATCCAGGCTCTGGAAGATGCACTGAGTATTGAAGCGAAGAAAAATATGCTACCGCTACCGCCAGGTGATGTGCTGGAAACCAGCGCGGACACTAAAGCACTGTATGAGGTAATTGGTTTTAAACCTGAAACCACGGTAAAAGATGGGGTGAAGAACTTTGTTGACTGGTATCGTGATTTCTACAAAGTTTGATTACTGGCCTGATTAAAATAAAAAAGGCCTTATATTAAGGCCTTTTTTATGGAGACGAGATTAATCACTACCAAACAAATCGCGGGTATAAACTTTATCGGCAACATCAGCTAATTCTGACACCATGCGGTTAGAAATAATAATATCTGCTTCATTTTTGAACACATTAAGATCACGCACTACCCGAGAGTGGAAAAATTCGTCCTCTTCCACGACGGGTTCGTAAATAATCACGGGCACGCCCTTTGCCTTAATGCGCTTCATGATGCCCTGAATGGATGATGCACGGAAATTATCGGAACCGCTTTTCATAATTAAACGGTATACGCCAACTACTTTAGGTTGACGGGCAAGAATAGAGTCTGCAATGAAGTCCTTACGCGTACGGTTAGCATCAACGATTGCGCCAATAATGTTATTCGGCACAGATGCATAATTCGCCAACAGCTGCTTAGTATCTTTTGGCAAGCAGTAGCCACCGTAACCGAATGACGGGTTATTGTAGTGATTACCGATACGGGGATCCAGGCACACGCCTTCAATAATCTGCCGTGAGTTCAGACCAAGGCTTTCGGCATAGCTATCCAGTTCGTTAAAGTAGGCCACACGTAACGCCAGATAGGTGTTAGCGAACAACTTGATGGCTTCGGCTTCAGTCGAGTCGGTAAATAAGGTCGGGATATCTTTCTTCACCGCACCTTCCAGCAGCAACCCGGCAAAGCGCTCGGCACGTTCAGAACGTTCACCAATAACGATACGAGACGGGTGCAGGTTGTCGTATAGAGCTTTACCCTCACGCAGGAATTCAGGGGAGAAGATGATATTATCTGTTCTATATTTTTGACGCATTGATTGAGTAAAACCGACAGGAACTGTTGATTTTATTATCATTAAGGCATCTGGATTTATTTCAATAACATCCTGTATGACTGACTCGACACTGCTAGTATCAAAGTAATTAGTTTTAGGATCGTAGTCTGTTGGGGTTGCAATAATGACAAACTCTGCACTCTGATAAGCGTAGTATTTATCTAGTGTAGCTTCGAATTTTATATCTTTTGATTGCAGATACTGTTCAATTTCTTGATCAACTATCGGAGACATCCGATTATTTAGCATCTCGACACGTGAGGGAACAATGTCCAGAGCAATGACCTTATGTTGTTGGGCGATAAGAAGACTATTTGACAGACCAACATACCCAGTACCAGAAATGGCGATTTTCATTTCATGCTCTCAGTATTATCTTAATATTTAATCATGATGCCGTACATCTTGATAAGAGGATAATGTTTTAACTTTTTTTTGAATATCATGTCAACGAAGGTTAAAACAATTAAGATTTTCTTTATCAGATTACGCCAGGAATATTAAGAAAACATTAAGCAATCAACTTAAATTAATAGAATTTGAGATAAAAAAAAGCCCGGTCAAAAAACCGGGCTAGTGTACGTCAGAAGACTTACTCCATCCATTCGGTGTGGAATACACCTTCTTTATCAGTGCGTTTATACGTGTGCGCACCGAAGTAGTCACGCTGGGCCTGGATCAGGTTAGCCGGCAGTACCGCAGAACGGTAGCTATCGTAGTAGGCTACTGCTGCAGAGAAGGTCGGTACCGGAATACCGTTCTGCACAGCGTAAGCCACTACATCACGCAGCGCTTGCTGATATTCGTCAGCGATATTTTTGAAGTACGGGGCCAGCAGCAGGTTCGCGATGCCTTTGTTTTCAGCATACGCGTCAGTAATTTTCTGCAGGAACTGCGCACGAATGATGCAACCCGCGCGGAAGATCTTCGCGATTTCACCGTAGTTCAGATCCCAGTTGTACTCGTCGGACGCGGCACGCAGCTGAGAGAAGCCCTGTGCGTAGGAGACGATTTTACCCAGGTACAGCGCGCGACGGACTTTCTCAATGAACTCGGCTTTATCGCCGGCCAGTTGAGCCTGCGGGCCGGACAGCACTTTAGATGCCGCAACGCGCTGGTCTTTCAGAGAAGAGATGTAGCGCGCGAATACAGACTCGGTGATCAGTGACAGCGGTTCGCCCAGATCCAGAGAGCTCTGGCTGGTCCATTTACCGGTACCTTTGTTCGCCGCTTCGTCCAGGATCACGTCAACCAGGTATTTACCCTCTTCATCTTTTTTGGTGAAGATGTCTTTAGTGATGTCGATCAGGTAGCTGCTCAACTCGCCTTCATTCCACTCGGTGAAGGTGGTAGCCAGCTCTTCGTTAGACAGATTCAGGCCGCCTTTCAACAGGGAATAAGCTTCTGCAATCAGCTGCATGTCGCCGTATTCGATACCGTTGTGAACCATCTTCACGTAATGACCCGCGCCGTCAGCGCCGATGTAGGTCACGCACGGCTCACCATCTTCCGCCACAGCAGCAATTTTGGTCAGGATCGGCGCAACCAGTTCGTAGGCTTCTTTCTGTCCACCAGGCATGATGGACGGGCCTTTCAGTGCGCCCTCTTCACCGCCGGATACGCCGGTACCGATGAAGTTAAAGCCTTCTGCGGACAGTTCACGGTTACGACGGATAGTGTCCTGGAAGAAAGTGTTACCACCATCAATGATGATGTCGCCTTTATCCAGATACGGCTTCAGGGAGTCGATGGCAGCATCTGTGCCTGCGCCCGCTTTCACCATTAACAGGATACGACGTGGGGTTTCAAGAGACTCGACGAACTCTTTCACCGTGTAATAAGGAACCAGTTTCTTACCCGGATTCTCGGCAACAACTTCTTCAGTTTTTTCGCGGGAGCGGTTGAAGATGGAGACGGTATAACCGCGGCTTTCGATGTTGAGCGCCAAGTTGCGCCCCATAACTGCCATACCGACGACGCCGATCTGTTGCTTGGACATTACATACTCCTGTCAGGTGTGGTCACCGCGTAAAAAATATGTGCGGCGATGTAGTAATTATTCTAACCTAAAATTAATAAAAATAAATAGTGAACATTGCATATAGTGACGCTCCCTCCCCTTTTTGATGTTAAAGTATCATTTCAATATAGATTTAACTTGTAATTTAATTTTTTTACTTACCAAAAATCTAATTGCGCTTTTAACATGCCAATAAAAATGCTTGCTAAATACTCTTCTATTATTATGTTGGGCCTTGTGGATTCCAACAATACTAGGTATATATTTTAAATTCATACCTCTATTTTTGGCTCTATAGCAAATATCCAGGTCTTCACAGTACATGAAGTAATGCTCATCAAAACCTAACAAACTAGAGTAAGCTTTTGTTTTAAAAGCCATAAAAGAACCCGCAACCCAATCCATATCTAAACTGGAACAATAGTCATCAGGCGGCAATACACAATATTTTTTACTAAACCGAAAAAATGACATAAAAAAGGTGTAAAAAGAAGGATAATTGCGTATTGAGTAATCTCTTATTGACAAGGAATCATCTTTATATAAAGATATCCCAGAAATGTCCACCATATCCTTTTCAACTACAGAAATAAGCTTGTCAATATTTAGATCATCAATTATAACATCTGGGTTTATAAGAATGAAATAATCTTCAGTTGCCATTTCTAATTCTTCCCTGCAGAACTGAAATACAATATTATTGTTTTTCCCAAACCCAGTATTGTAGTTATTGTCGATTATATGGATTCCATTTTTTCGACAGTAATCGTTCAAAATTATACTTTCTCGTTCAGAGTTATTTTTAATAATCACCTTATATTTTTTAGCAAGCTTACGTAAACAGTCAAAATCTATAATCATTTGGGCATGATTATGAGAGATTACAGATATATAAACATTCATAGTTACCACATATATAATAAAATTAACTCATTAACTTCAATGAAGATATGAAAAAAATAATTATCACTAGCAAAAGATAATACCTATAGATAAGTTTCCCTAACATATCAAAAACATTTAATAATAGAGCAAAAAAAATAATATCATAAAAGGCAAAAAAATCAGAAAAACGAATGGATAATGAATCATTACTTCTGAAGCACAAAAATAGAAACAATCCTATAATAGATATAAAAAAACAAAGATAAATAAAGTAGTTTTCAATAGTTAAACCAGTTTTATTATTTTTTAAGATCCAAGTAAAAAAAATTGCATATGATATAAATTTAATCATTACAAAGCCATTAAGAATTGAAATATTATTAACAGCATACGATCCATCCAAATATGGTGCAATCCTTTCATGCATTATAGGAAACTGAGCTACTAATTTTAGCAAATTAACATAAGGGTCAAAAACTAGAATTAGAAACAAAATAATAATAAACATGGCCATCTGACGAAATAGATTTTTACCTATATTTCTATTAAGATACCATATTATAGGAACAATTAACACAGTCAACAAACTTGAAAGATGTATAGAAACTGCAAGACAAAAGAATAAAAATGACTTTATCTTTTTTTTCTCTAAATAAAAATACACAACTAATGCTGATAAACCAATCGATGCTCCTGCACGATATTGAATAAGATCATGAACAATAAAAAGCCTGGATAAATATAAAAGCAGCACCCATAAGAAAACATCTCTATCAAGCAACTTAGTACAAAAAAAAACCTTAGTCGAAAGTGATATTATAAAAAGTGAAAATATTACCCCAATAACCCCAAAACCAAAATAATTTGATATAACCGACAAAAGATAAAAACCTGGGTCTTTAACAAATACCCAATTATCATTTACTGTTGAGGATATTGATAATTCATACCAGTTAAGATATGAATAATAATCAGGAAACTCATTGAAATCACATGAAAAAAAAACCACGAGAGTACAAAAAAGAAACAAAAAAATTATAATGGGTTTGGCTACGCCATTCATTTCTTTTTCCCCGTCCGCCCAAGGAGACCATGACATATACCTGTTAACATGGCGGAAATATGTTTCATTCTATTCTTTGTGAAACATGCATAAACCAAAAATCTAGGTGCTAATTTTATCAACTCCCATTTTTTCCATTCTGGATGGACATGGGACATACGCATTAATAGAAATATATTTCTAAAATAGTAATAATGCCTTATTGGTGAATGATTAACATATTTCCTATTAAATATATTTATAGGGTCATCGCCAATCTCATGTGACATTTTTAACCATGGCAAACCTAAGATCTTATATCCTAAAGAGTTTGCTCGCAGACACCACTCAATATCAACAAAATCTATAAATAAATTATCATCCATTGATCCAATATTGGAAACAGATGAAAGTTTCAAAACAGACCCTGATGTTATTACATAGGATGCTTCAATTGCATTTTTTCCAATAGCAGGTTGTCTAAATATACCTTTTTCAGTACATAATATAAACTCAGCATTTTTATCAATAGCTCTATCATAATAAGATGGAGCAACTAAACAAACCTCATCCGTACATTTCTCAAAATAATTAATAAGTGAATCCAAAAGCAAGTTATCAGGTTCGCTATCTTGATCTAATAAAGCAACATATTTATATTCATTTTCGATAAAATAATTAATTCCGATATTTAGTGCGGTTGCAATACCTAAGTTTTTGTTCAATTTAATAATATGTGCTTTAGGTATCGAATAAGTTATATCTTTTTCACTATTATCAACTATTGTTACTTTATAATACTCACTTAGTTTTCTTGCGTTATTAATATTTTCATAATTCGGATGATAAAACACAATGACAACACCACAAATTTTTTCAAACATTTTATATACTTCCTAATGATTTTATTAAAAACTTATTTATTTTAGATCTAATCTTTCTAAAATAATCGCCACCCTTTATTGAATGCTTATATAACTTAAAATGTCTATTTTTATACCTAGCATCACTTTCCCCCAAAGAGTGCAAATAGTAGTTATTTCTCCATAAAATATATGTGAGCGAAAGCTGATCACGTTTAACTCCTTTTATGTATTCTTCAAACCATTTCCCCATTATAACATTTAAGTCTTGAGATTTTTTCCGTATAATAATCCCACACTCAAATAGACCATAAGAAACAGGAAAACCTTGCTTTTTATATTTGTTGACTTGCTTTCGAATATTCCAATACCAATCATATCCAATTAAAAGACACTCTTCAGCTTCATCATACAAGCAATTTCTTAAAAAATGTTCATACATGAAAATGTCATTATCTTGTTTAGCTACAAAATTAACTAGTAAAGATAGATCGTCAATAATCTCGATTGAACCATCTATATAAATAGTTAGTTCATAGTTTTCTAAGAGACCAAATTTTTGAGGGCATATTTTTATAGCACGATTTATTGTCTTTTCGTCAAATATCCTTAGTGTTTTTAAATCTGATATATTTATAACAACCCAAGGATGAGGGGCATGAATATTTTGATCACTAAAACAGATATAGTCTATTTCATCATTAATTTTAAGCGGAGTTTTAATAGAATCATAATCACCTGTAATACAAGTATATATAGCAATCTTATTCACTGGGACTCCAAAAAATTAGCTAAATTACTCAACGCCCAAATTCTCTCGCTATTATCTTTGGTATCATTAACATGCTCTTCCCAAATATTATTAACAGCCGCTTTATCAAAAACCCCTTCAGGTAATGAATCAAGACGATCTCGAGCCCATCCTTTTAATTCGGCTCTTAACCAATAACTCATTGGTAATGAAAAACCTTGCTTAGGGCGTTCTAATAACTTACTATCTATATGCTTATATAGTACCGACTTGAGTATTTTTTTTTGGTTGTATTTGTCCATTTTAAATGAGGTTGGTAGACTGAATGCAAACTCAACAATACGATGATCTAAAAATGGGGCTCGTGTTTCTAAACTAACCGCCATAGAAGCTCTATCCACTTTAGTTAATATATCATCACAGAGATAGTAGTTTAAATCATGCTGAGTTATTGCCGAAATCCCATCCAAATAATTTAAATCTAAGTCTCGCTTGTGAGACACAGGTTGTAATAAAGGAAAATTTGCATTCCTATATTTATCCATCCAAAAATCATTTAATAAAAAAGGTGTTCTGCAGCTCCAGCCTTGACTTAAATTTAAAATCCTTTTAATGATTATATTAGAGTTTTTTAATCCCATTTTTGTAATTATTTTAACCATAGTATCTAAATGTAATTTAGATAAAGACCTAGTCTTCCAAATTTTGTCCAACAGCGGATATTGATTATATCCCATAAATAGTTCATCACCGCCATCACCAGACAGAGCTACTGTTACATGCTCTTTAGCAAACTTACTGACCAAATATGTTGGTATCTGAGAACTATCAGCAAAAGGTTCATCCCAAATTTCAGGTATTTTATCAATTACTTCAAGCGCCTCTTGTGGGGTTATCATGTGAGTATAATGTTGCGTACCAAGATATTTTGCAATCTGTTCAGCATGATGTGATTCATCATACTGCTTATTAGGCATACCGATAGAAAATGTAGATACATCTTGTCCATTTTTTTTCAACATTGCTACAATAGTAGTAGAGTCGATTCCACCTGATAGAAAAGCTCCAACTTTTACATCAGCAATAGACTGTAAAGAAACTGATTCTGTTAGTAAATACTCTAATTCTGATTCAGCTTCTTCGTACCTGTATTTATTATCGCGAATAGAAAAAGGTAATGACCAATACTTGTATGGCTCCTGTGTATCTCCTGAGAGAAGATCATCATAGCTCATTTTAATATAATGACCAGGTCGCAATTGTTTTAACTTGCTATATATTGTTAAGGGTGACGAGATATAGTTATTATGTAAATATCCATTTACTGCAACCCAGTCTATCTCAGAATCAAAATCAGGATGTGACTTTAAAGCTTTTAATTCTGAACCAAATAAAAAAGAGCCATTACACCAGCCGTAGTAGAGAGGTTTTTCACCCATTCTATCTCTCGCCAGATACAAACTCCGCTCTGTACTATCCCACAATGCAAAAGCAAACATCCCGACGGTTTTTTCTAATGCGACCGAAATCCCCCAAGCAGAAATGCTGTTAAGCAAGGTTTCAGTATCAGATGTTCCCATCCATTTTATGTCATCACCCAGTTCCTTACGTATATTGTGGTGATTATAAATTTCACCATTAAATATAATCGTAAACCTTCCACAAGAAGTTGACATTGGTTGATGACCTGCGCTGCTCAATTCAACAATCGATAATCTAACATGACCAAAATGGATATTACATTTTAAATCGTTCCAGACTCCAAATGAATCAGGCCCACGATGTCTAATTTTATTCAACATATTATTAATTACATTCGCATCCTGCTTAGACCTACTGTAATACCCTACTAAACCACACATTTTTTACCTCCAAAAACAAACACCTTAAAAAATATAACAATATAAAGTAACTGAGCAAAGCTTAATCCTATTAACCACCCACCACTCCCCATTATTCTTAACAGCACCGCCCCCGCCAATAATGATAATAATGCAACCATTATATTAATGATAATTATTTTTCTCCCCTCCATATTCAATGTTAAATATCCTGTAACCACTGGACCGTAAATGGAAACCGATATATACACACACGCAGAATAAATTAGCCACTTTGCATTTCCACTCTCATTTCCAAACATATACCTCTCAATGCTCTGATGAAAATAAAAAACACCAATAGCTACACAACAAGAAAACAAAGTATATAATACAACAACAAATAATAATGTCTTTCTATATTCCAATCTATCTTTAGTAAATAACCTAGCCAACTTTGGATAAGCTGCTACATGAGTAAGAATACCTAGTGAAATTAACAAATTCATAAAACGTTCGATGACAGAATATGTACCTGCAGAAGCAACCCCATAGAAATATGTTATTATAAAAATACCAGACATAGTATATAATGAAGAAATTATCTGAGAAGCAAATAAAGGCATTCCTGCTTTCAAAATCGGTAGGGGATTGACTATCTTAATATGTTCAACTTTCTTCATTGCAAAGTAAAATGTTAGGGAACCATTTATGAAGGAAGATAAAACAAGGCATAATATTGGTACAAATAGACTAACTGTCGAATTTATAAAATAATAAGCAATAATGAATGTTATTATTGAACCCACTATTGAACATATACTACTTAGAATAAAAAAACCTTTACTCTGAAGAAACCAAGAATTATTTAACACCCAAGACAATGGTAAAATAAAAAATAGTAAGTAAACATTATCATACTTATTCTGAAAAAAATAGAAATATAATAAAAAAATAGCAAGTGACAATATAAAAAGCACTAATTTAGCTGAAAGTATTATATTAAATGTTTTATTACAACAGCCTTCAGCAATTAACTTTGGTCCAATCAAGTTAAAGGAGTACTGTATTACAAGTGATATGTATGTAACAATAGCAAACATAATTGCCAAATTACCATACGAATGAATACCAACAGATTTCACAATTAAAGGCGTAACATAGAAAACAGCAATTCCACCGAAAAAATATTGTATTATAAGCGAAATATTATCTATTAATATTTTTAAGTACATGTATTTTTTTGCTCATATTAAATTCTAATAAATATATAAGTTATTTCATCCTGTTTTATTTTAATAACTGCAGGCTCGCATTAAATTTGGACCTACAGTTATTATATCTCATTTGGTCAGATTATTTATATACCACTTGATGGCAATTTTTATTCCCTCACAAATATCATAGCACGGTTCATACCCTAAAATATTTTTAGCTTTGTCAATATTTGCGAGCGAATGTCTTACATCCCCTAATCGAAACTCCTTGAATATAGGCTGTTTATCGTATTCGATACCTTCATTATTTAAAGCATCTTTAATATATTCAAATAATTTACTAAGACTTGTTTGTTGTCCATAAGCTATGTTAAATACATTATTTTTCGCGTTATCATTTGCAAGCGCCGCTAATAAATTAGCTTGGACTACATTATCTATATAACAAAAGTCTCTACTAGTACTCCCATCACCGTTTATATATAAGTCATCACCGTTTGATATTGAAAGGATCCATTTAGGAATTACTGCCGCATAGGCTCCATTAGGATTTTGCCTCCTACCAAATACATTAAAATATCTAAGCCCTATACTTTTGAAATTATAATTTAGTGCATAAACACCCGCGTATAACTCATTTACATATTTTGTCACTGCATACGGAGAAAGCGGGTTTCCTATAATATTCTCAACTTTAGGGAGACCTGTATGATCACCATATGTTGAACTGCTAGCAGCATAAGTAAAGCTTTTAACCTTCTCTCTTCTTGCACAGTCTAAAATATTTAAAAAACCACTTATATTTGAAGCGTTAGTCAGAATTGGATTTTCAATCGATCTTGGTACTGAACCAAGTGCTCCTTGGTGCAGCACATAATCGACACCACTAATGCTTTTTTTACAGATATCCAAATCACAAATATCTCCTTCAATAAATTTAAATCTTCTCCAAGATTCCTCTGAAACATTATGCTTAACTTCATTTAAATTTGATTGAAAGCCAGTAGAAAAGTTATCTAAACCAACAACATTTTGCTTTAGCTTTAACAACGCTTCAAGTAAATTTGAACCTATAAAGCCAGCAACACCAGTAATTAGCCAAGTTCTTTGATTATTTAACAAATAGTCTTTCAACTCATCATAGTTCACGTTAAATTCCTCAAAATCGATATGTTTATTATAAGCGTTCAGTTACCAAATGAGCCTCTATTATGTACTTCAGATCGTATATAACATGGGTAGTCTTTGTTAAAAATAGGATTTCATCCGTCGTCATTTTTTTAAATTCATCATGAGCAACAGCAAATAAAATAGCATCATATTTTTTATCAGGGATATTAGTAACAATATCCACCCCATATTCTTGCTCTGCTTCATCTGGTGAAACCCAAGGATCATAAATATCTGCATTGATATTATAATCTTTTAGAGAGTTTATAATATCTATTACTTTTGTATTTCTCAAGTCAGGGCAATTCTCCTTGAATGCCATCCCCATAATCAATACATCAGCACAATCAATTTTAATTCTCTTTTTTATCATCATTTTTACTAACTGTGATGCTACATATTCACCCATAGCATCATTAATTCGTCTTCCTGATAATATAACTTCAGGATTATATCCGATAGACTGAGCCTTATGTGTTAGATAATATGGATCTACTCCAATGCAATGCCCACCTACAAGCCCTGGTCTGAATGGCAAAAAGTTCCATTTAGTACCAGCAGCTTTTAGTACCTCTTCCGTATCAATATTTAACTTATTAAATATAATGGCCAACTCATTAATCAGTGCAATATTTAAATCCCTTTGAGTATTCTCAATTACTTTAGCCGCCTCTGCTACTTTTATTGAGCTTGCTTTATAAGTTCCAGCTTTGATTATAGTTGCATAAATAGAATCTACAAATTTGGCAATTTCAGCAGTTGAACCAGATGTAACTTTTCTTATCGTGGTAACACGATGTTCTTTATCACCAGGATTAATTCTTTCCGGACTATATCCAACAAAAAAATCCTTATTAAAAACCATTCCTGATTGCGCTTCTAATACAGGAACACAATCTTCTTCAGTTGCTCCAGGATATACTGTTGACTCATATATAACAACATCGCCTTTATTCAATATCGAACCTATTGTTTTTGAGGCATTGATTAATGGTGATAGATCAGGTCGTTTGAATTTATCTATAGGAGTTGGCACAGTCACAATATAAACATTGCATTTTTTAATATCTTCAATGTTATTTGTGAATTGTAATTGTTTAGCCAACTGAAGTTCATCACTTGAACATTCCAATGTTGTATCAATATTATTTCTTAGCTCTTCAACTCTTGTTTTCTTTATGTCAAAGCCTATTGTTTCAAAATTCTTCCCGAATTCTACTGCAAGCGGCAAGCCGACATAACCTAAACCGACTATACCAATATTTATATTTTCTAGTTTCATTTTTTATCTCTCTAATTATAAACTCTAATATCAGACATTGGATGCTTCAACAAATAAACCATGATTCATATCTTTTTCGGAAAGAAGTATATCCCCGGCAATCGGCCAGTTTATATTTATATTCTTATCATTCCAAATTATCCCTCGTTCTGATAGGGAATGATAGTAATTAGTCGTTTTATAAACGAACTCAGCTGTTTCACTCAAAACATAAAACCCGTGGGCAAATCCTTCAGGTATCCATAATTGCTTTTTATTTTCAGCTGAAAGAGTTATGCCAACCCACTTACCATATGTTTCAGAATCTCTACGGATATCCACAGCGACATCAAAGACTTCTCCTACGATACAGCGAACTAATTTTCCTTGGGAAAAAGGTGGTAGTTGATAATGCAGTCCCCGTAGCACGCCTTTCTCAGATTTAGAATGGTTATCCTGCACAAATTCGATCTTACGTCCAACAACCTCTTCAAATATCTTCTGGTTAAAGCTCTCCATGAAAAAACCACGTTCATCACCAAATACTTTAGGTTCGAAAATCAGCAAATCAGGAATATCAGTCTTGATAACATTCATATTAATAGCCCTTAATCATCTTAATCAAATACTGTCCATAAGCATTTTTTGACAATGGAATAGATAATTTTTTAACCTGCTCCGCGTCAATAAACCCCTTACGATATGCTATCTCTTCTGGACAGGAAACTTTTAAACCCTGACGTTCTTCAATTGTCGCAATAAAGTTGCTTGCTTCAATTAGGCTTTGATGTGTACCTGTATCAAGCCACGCATAACCACGTCCCATCATTGCAACAGATAACCGCTCCTGCTCCATGTAAATTCGGTTAATGTCTGTGATTTCCAACTCGCCACGTGCTGAAGGGTTTAAGTTCTTTGCCATTTCAACAACATCGTTGTCATAGAAATACAGCCCTGTCACCGCATAATTACTTTTTGGTTCAAGTGGTTTTTCTTCCAGGCTAATAGCAGTTCCATTCTTATCGAATTCAACAACTCCGTAGCGTTCAGGGTCATTGACATGGTATGCAAATACGGTTGCGCCGCTTTCTTGATTAACAGCTGTATCCATTAATTTAGGCAGGTCATGACCGTAAAAAATATTATCACCAAGCACTAAAGCACAATCATCATTACCGATAAACTCTTCACCAATAATAAATGCCTGAGCAAGGCCATCCGGTGTCGGTTGAACTTTATATTGTAGATTTAGTCCCCACTGGCTACCGTCACCCAGTAACTGTTCAAATCGAGGGGTATCCTGTGGAGTACTAATTATCAGAATGTCACGAATCCCAGCTAACATCAGCGTGGACAGCGGATAATAGATCATTGGTTTATCATAGATCGGCAGCAGTTGCTTGCTTACAGCCATAGTGACAGGATAAAGACGTGTTCCTGAGCCGCCAGCTAAAATAATCCCTTTACGCGTTTTCATTTCATCATCTCTTTGTGTACAAAATGCCCGTCAAAGGGCATTAAAATAAATTCAGATCGCCGTTGTCGTGAACAACTCATTCAGCATACGTTTTACACCAACGTCCCAGTGCGGTAATACCAGATCAAAGTTATTCTGGAATTTATCAGTATTCAGGCGAGAATTTGTTGGGCGGCGTGCAGGTGTAGGATACGCACTGGTTGGCACCGCATTTAAATGGGTTAATGCCAATTCATTTCCTGCTTTACGGGCTTCGTCGAACACTAGGGCAGCATAGTCATGCCAGGTCGTGGTTCCACCCGCAACCAGGTGATAGAGTCCAGCCACGTCGGGTTTGTTCATCGCAACACGGATAGCATGTGCCGTACAGTCCGCAAGAAGTTCAGCCCCGGTTGGCGCACCAAACTGGTCGTTAATCACCGAAAGCTCTGCTCGCTCTTTTGCCAGTTTCAGCATCGTTTTCGCAAAATTATTGCCTTTACCTGCATACACCCAGCTGGTTCTGAAAATCAAATGGTTGGCGCAGTGCGTCTGAAGCGCCTTTTCTCCCGCCAGTTTGGTTTCACCGTAGACATTAAGCGGCGCTGTAGCGTCCGTTTCGCGCCATGGTGTTTCGCCGGTGCCAGGAAAAACATAGTCCGTGGAGTAATGCACCACCCACGCCCCGATTTCTGCGGCAGCCCTGGCAATCGCCTCCACGCTGGTCGCATTAAGCAACCGGGCAAATTCAACTTCGGACTCAGCCTTATCTACAGCCGTATGGGCAGCCGCGTTGACGATAACGTCAGGCCGGATACGGCGTACGGTGTCTGCCACACCTTGTGGATTACTAAAGTCACCACAATAGTCAGTCGAATGTACATCTAACGCAATCAGATTACCTAATGGCGCCAGCGCACGCTGGAGTTCCCAGCCTACCTGACCTGTTTTGCCAAACAGCAGGATATTCATTAGCTACGGTCCCCATAATTCTGTTCGATCCAGGTTTTATAGGCACCGCTTTTTACGTTATCCACCCATGTTGTATTGGCCAGGTACCACTCAACAGTTTTACGGATCCCACTTTCAAAGGTTTCCTGCGGCTTCCAGCCCAGTTCACGGCTGATTTTCTCAGCATCAATCGCGTAGCGACGGTCATGCCCAGGGCGATCCGCGACATATGTGATTTGCTCGCGGTAAGAGCCCTCTTTAGGCACAATCTCATCCAGCAAATTGCAGATAGTATGGACAACGTCCAGGTTTTTCTTCTCGTTATGGCCACCGATATTGTATGTTTCACCTACAATCCCCTGGGTCACTACGGTGTACAACGCTCGGGCGTGATCTTCGACATAAAGCCAGTCGCGAATCTGGTCGCCTTTGCCATAAATTGGCAATGCTTTACCTTCCAGCGCATTCAGAATCACCAGCGGGATTAGTTTTTCAGGGAAGTGATATGGCCCGTAGTTATTGGAACAGTTGGTGACAATCGTTGGGAAACCATAGGTACGTAACCACGCGCGAACCAGGTGATCGCTGGATGCCTTTGAAGCAGAATACGGGCTACTCGGCGCATAAGCCGTCTTTTCGGTGAACAGAGGCAACACGCTACCGACGGCCACTTCGTCCGGATGTGGCAAATCGCCGTATACTTCATCCGTGGATATATGATGGAAACGAAACACCTGTTTTTTATCTGCATCCAGCTCGTTCCAGTAGCCACGAGCAGCTTCCAGCAGTACATAGGTACCGACGATATTCGTTTCGATAAAAGCTGCTGGCCCTGTAATAGAGCGATCAACATGACTTTCAGCTGCCAGATGCATCACCACATCCGGTTGATGAGTGGCAAAAATACGTTCCATTGCCGGTTTATCACAGATATCCGCATGTTCGAAATAGTAGCGATGACTTTCGCTGACTTCGGCAAGGGACTCAAGATTACCGGCATAGGTCAGTTTATCGACATTAACAACGGTATCCTGAGTATTTTTAATAATATGACGAACTACTGCTGATCCAATGAAACCCGCCCCACCAGTAACTAGTATTTTCACGTTTTAATTCCGAATATCGTTTATATAACTACTATTAAAATGCTGGTATACAATGCATTCATCTAGATATTACACACGCTACCGCCCCAGGCTTAAAAGCTACCAGTGCACTAGCAAAATGCCAAAGATGTAACCAGCCCCGCCAGCTATCGCAAATATATCTAAAACTCAAACGCTAATTGTCTTACCAAATGCTACCAGAAACAAGAAAAAATCTGACAAAGCCATGATTAAACTTGGTAGGTTAACTTGTTGTTATTGGTCATTTTTCATAAAAAAACGACAGTAACATTCCATTGCTAAAGCATAGAAGCTTGGATGTTAGCTGCCGCTATTTTTCTGGCTTACCGTCACAAAGACCTGTAAATCTCTATTCGCTCAGTAGCTTCTCGATGCTCTTACGGAACTTCGGACCTTCTTTCAGATTACGCAGCCCATACTTAACGAATGCCTGCATGTAGCCCATCTTTTTACCACAGTCGTAGCTGTCGCCCGTCATCAGCATGGCATCAACAGACTGTTTTTTAGCCAGCTCTGCAATGGCATCTGTTAACTGAATACGTCCCCAGGCACCTGGTTCAGTTTTTTCCAGTTCTGCCCAGATATCAGCAGAAAGCACATAGCGTCCTACGGCCATCAGATCGGAATCCAGTGTTTGCGGCTGATCCGGTTTTTCGATGAACTCAACGATACGGCTGACTTTACCTTCGTTGTCCAAAGCCTCTTTGGTTTGAATAACAGAGTATTCAGACAGATCCCCCTCCATGCGTTTTGCCAGCACCTGACTGCGCCCGGTTTCGTTAAAACGAGCAACCATGGCAGCCAGGTTGTAGCGCAGGGGATCTGCAGTCGCATTATCCAGAACAACGTCAGGTAATACCACGACAAACGGATTATCCCCAACAATTGGGCGAGCACAAAGAATGGAATGGCCCAGACCCAGCAGCTGTGCCTGGCGAACGTTCATAATAGTCACGCCGGGAGGACAAATAGACTGCACCTCGGCTAATAGTTGGCGCTTAACACGCTGCTCAAGGAGTGATTCGAGTTCGTAAGAGGTGTCGAAGTGGTTCTCAACGGCGTTCTTAGACGCATGAGTCACCAGAACGATTTCTTTGATACCGGCAGCTACAATTTCGTCGACAATGTATTGAATCATCGGCTTGTCTACGATCGGCAGCATCTCTTTAGGGATTGCCTTCGTGGCAGGCAACATGTGCATCCCCAGACCTGCTACCGGAATAACTGCTTTCAAATTAATCATTAAGTCATTCACCTATTCAATTGTTGCTGAATTATAGCTTTTTAGCTTGTTTTAGCCAGTATGAATTACATTACTCCGATGCCGCGTATGTTACGCCGCTTATCTGTAGAATGCAGTAATCTTAAGCTCAAGTATGTACAACTTGAGCCAGGAATGGTCGCAAAGTTACCAGCCCTCCCCCGGCAGTCGAAAATTCACCGCTTCGACATTCACCACCTGATGGTTTACCCGGTCAATGTCAACTGAACTTTGCCCGCTTTCGTTTACCGCATGGACATTCGCCAGTGATAACAAGGTGCCCTGCTTAGCCATAAACTTGCCGCGTACGTCCTTGCGCAGATCGAAGTGCATCTTGAGCGCGGGTCCTGCTGCGGATTGCTGCATCACCTTGATGTTACGTAAAAAAAGGTGCTGCGGTTTGTTGTGCAATTCAAGTGTGGCTCGCTTCATCTCCACGTTGGTGATGGCCACGAACGACGTTGCATTACCTGATGAGATCTGAATGCCGCGTAATTTATATTCAAGTTTCGTGTTATCCAGATGGATATTATTTAACTTAAAGTTCTGCGGAATGGATAAATATCGTCCTTTAATAACACCGTAGCCAATGAGTATGCCTGCGCTATTTTCCATATTGATATTATCAATCACGAAATTATCACAGCCATAAATAGCGACCGTAGCATTATCAATACCCGCTTTCTTACTATAATCTGGAGTGATGTTTCGCGCAGTAATATTACGAATAATAAAGTGTTTGCCGTTCTCCACATGCACTAGCTGTCGACAGTCGCTACCGGTGATATTCGCCACCACAAAGTTTTTTACCGCCAGTTCATCGGGATAGGAATTGTCATAGGTACTGCCCGCCAGTCCGATGCCGATGCCCCAATTCACGTTGCCATTGGTACAGTTAATACGTTCAATGACATGGTCAGAAATGAGGATGTTGCTGTCGTTGATCGCCACATTCCACTCAATGGCATCTCCCTGTAGATCGCTAAAACGGCAGTTTGTAATCTTTACGCCATCCATCCGGTTATGAAAGCCCTGACGCAGGATCCCATAGTTAGCGCGCGTGACGGTAATATCATCGATAACCAGATTGCGCATCAGCCTCGGTGTTTTGCCGCCGATATAGACTTGTGTCACTGGCCCGAAACCACTCATGGCAATCCCTTTTATCACGCAGTCCGAACCGCGCACATCGAGGGTAACATTCCTCAGGCTCCCGCCTTGCTCACCCACTACCTTACATCCATCCTGCAGAACAAAGCGACCACGGCCATTGCCGCTGATTCTGCCTTGCAGGTGTAGCGTTTTGCCTGGAGGAATAACGATAGCGGTATTGAGATCCTTACATTCAAGTCCATTTGGTACGACTACCGTTTGTCCTTCTTTGAACGCCTGCCGGAAAGAAGCAACCCAATCCTTTGGCTTGTAATCCTGAATGTTAACACTGTCCGATGATTCAAGCGCCCGGACAACGGGAGAATGCAGTACGACAAGCGCAGAGCCTGCCGTCAGAAAAGTACGGCGTGAGAGTTTGTTCTCTGACATACAACCTCGATTTACATCGTTTGCAGCAGACTGGCTAACTGTTTATTGATCGCTAACTGATTAAATTCAGTTTCAATTTTTTCGCGCGCACACTGCACAATCGGCTGTACCTGCTCACTGTCGAGTAGGCTAAATGCCGCTAATCTCTCTGCCAGTGCCTGCGCATCGTTTTCCGGTGCCAGCCAGCCGGACTTGCCCGACTCGACCAGCTCCGGGATCCCACTGTGAACGGTAGAAATCACCGGAATACCCACCGCCATCGCCTCCATCAGCGCCACCGGGATCCCCTCCATATCGCCGTCTCTTCCGGTAATCGACGGCAGCAAAAATACATCCGCCTGCTCAAGCATCTCCTTCACCTGATGGCTGGGCTTAAAGCCGGGCATCTCAATCACGTCATCGAGTTGATATTGCTCGATCAGTGTGCGTAAACGACGCTCCCAAGGACCGATACCCAGGATGCGATAACGAAATGAGACGCCCTGCTCTTTTAACTGTCGGCAGGCTTCGATGGCGACGTGCAGTCCTTTTTTCTCGGTTAACCGGGCGACAGAGATAATTTCCAGCGGTGCAGCTGGTGCTTTCAGTTGGCGAGGGGTAAAACGCGTCATGTCGATACCCATACGCGAAACCGCGATTTTATGCGGCGGGCATCCCATGTTTTTTAAACGTCCGGCCCAGAGATTGCTGATGGGTAACATCAAATCTCCACGTTGAAACAGCTGCTGATACTCAGGGGTATAGCGGGTAAGCACATCCCGATGCGAAACATCGACGCCGTGAAATACCGTAGCGATTTTTCCGCGGATCATCCCAAGTTCACGCAGCTTGGCGGCCGTTACGCCTGCTGGCCCAAAATGAGCAATAAAGACATCCGCTTCAAACGCCCGCGGATTCCCACCGCAAATGGCCGCCAAAATCAGATTGCGCGCTTCCTCGCCATAGCGTGCAACATTAAGCGCTTTCCAGGTCGCTGCGCGGGTGAGACCGTGCAGAGCCGCCGCCGCCCTATATTTCAGCTTCGCCAGTTTGCTTTCCGGTTCATTCAGCAACCAGCGCGTTTTTTCACCCAGCCGATAGGTATTAAATGAGGCATGCGTATTTTCAAGATCGCCCTTCTGCAAAGCGACAATCTCCACGTCGTAGCCCATATCGATAAATGCGGTTATCTGATTGAGTACAAAGGTCTCAGAAGAGAGCGGAAATTTAAGCAGGAAAAAACCAATCTTCATTTTTCCCCCTCAATACGCGTTAAAACCGACTGCACCATGCGTACCCCGCGTTCGCGTTCGCGTGTCACAGCGTCCCCAAGTCGTATGTTCAGATCAGGTAACTGTCCGAGGGTATCGGCGACCTTTCCTTCCAGACTGCCATCGAGCAGATGACGAATATCGACAGCCATCTCCGGCAACCCCAACTGTTGCATGATCCCTGCCGATTTATGCTCGTAGTTAATGGCGATGGCTGGCGTCATAAAATTCATCGAGATGATGGCCGAGTGCAAGCGAGTGCCCACCGTCAGATCGCATGCCCCCAAAATCTTCCCCATCTCCAGATCGTTAAGTTCATCCATCACCACGTGATATCGGGCCGGGTCGTTAACATACTGGCGAAGATTTAACGCCACCATGCGGTCATCTTTGTTGTAACTATCAATACCGGTGCATGTTGACAGTGCAATCACCTGGTAACCTTCATCGAGTATGCGGTTCACTACCCCGGCAAAAGCTTGCTCATAGGCCTGCTGCGTTGTCCCCAGACGCTTATCAAAAGGCGCCAGCTCGCGCAATGTAATGGCAACGGTCTTCTGTTTAGCCGCCATGTCTAACCAGTGCTGTACCGCATAACCCGGCTCAAAATCCTCATGATGATTGTCGACCAGCCAGGCCGTATCTACGCCTGTTTCGACTTTATCCGTGGTAATTGCGCTGCGCTTCATCAGATCCAGACTGACAGATTCACGTAAAATCAATGCATTACAGTGGCCAAACACGTAGTTCGCCAGTTGATTAAACTGCTCATCCTGGAATGGCCCCACGCTATGACCAATCATGTACAGCGGTTTTTTCGCCATAAACGAACACAACGCATGTTCAAACTGCGGCACACCATACAGATCGACAAAGAACGATCCGCCGACCTGGATGATGGCGTCATAGCGCGACAACAAACGAACAAAATCGGTAAAGCCCTGGGCGATAGCGATATTGCGCAGATTTCCGGAGTCGGTAACACGCGAGAGCAGTACCTGGTGCTGATAGCGACGACGCAGCACTTTCTTCACGCGCCCCATAACACCCACTGCATTGTTGTGTTGTCTCATCTGCAAATACAGCGGATCGCCCATCACCGGGCGGTTCAGCAACCATGAGGAGCTCACCGGGTAACGGCTCATAACATCCACTTCAGTCTCGGGACGCAACGCGTTAATGGCATCCAGCAAACCGCGCAGGATCGCGCTATCCCCTCGGTTCCCGCAGGTATGGTTGCCCAAAATTAATAGTTTCATTATGACCTCTTAAAGCGTGGTTCTTATCCTGCACGGAGCAAGGTTTTCATTTTTTCACTGCGACAGAGCTGGCGTTTTATTTCCACCACCAGCGGATGACGCGACAGCACTATCATTAGCGCAAACGCCAACGCCCCTGCGGCTATCTGGCTCCCCAACAACACCCCCAACGACAGCTGGCCATGCAGCATTACGCCCAGCGCATAGCTCACTACAAGGGTTGGCAAGGAGAGATACAACGGCAGCCAAAGACTGAGCATGTACTGGCGGTAGCTGGAGCCAAGAACAGGTTTAATCATCACGAAATAGCTGAGGACTGTGTTAATCACCTGGACCAGCAAAAAGCCCAGCGTCACGCCAATCGCCCCGGCCAGATGCCCACCGATGAAAATGGCTGGAATAAACAGAAAGGTTTTGAACACATTGAATTTAAAGCTGATATCGACCCGCGCTTTCGCCATCAGCAGTGAACCGATTGGATTCCCCACCGAGCGCAGCAGCCCAACAATGCACAGCAGTTGCAGGATGGGGATAATGCCGTTCCACTTCTCGCCGAATACCAGCGGCACCACGTTATTCGACACCACCATCAGTCCCAGCAGCGTCGGGAAGTTGATAATCCCGACCACCGACAGCAGCTTGTAAAAATTCACCCGTAGCTTTTCACTGTCGTCCTGGATTTTGGCAAACGCCGGAAACAGCACGCGGGTGATAATCGGGTTCAGTTTGATCGGGGGGACAACCGCCACATTCCAGGCAAGATTGAATCCACCCGCCACGCCAGCTCCCAACGTGCGGGCCAAAACCAGCGTGGAAAGGTTGGTATTGATGTAATTGATGATACTGTCTGCCGTCAGCCACGCACCAAAACGCAGATTCGACGAAACGGATGCCAGCGAAAAATGCAGCCCCGGACGGTAAATCCGGCGACCAAAATAGCCGAACAGCAGCGTACGTAGCGTACTGTTTACCAGATACCCGAGAATGGCCGTCAGTGCGAGCGGCCAGAAATGGGCGCTGACTACGGTAAAGGTAAAACCGGCCAGTACCGAACTGGTTTCAATCATGCCAATTTTGTTGAAGGCCAGCTCTTTTTGCATCAGCGCGCGAAACTGCTGCCCGTGTGGTATCACCACAAACGCCAGTGATAACGTTTTGATGAGCGGTGCCAGTTCTGGGTTATTAAGTACGCTGGCAATCGTCTCGCTCAGCAGAAACATCGCTACGCATACCACGATACCCAACCCCACGTTGAGCCAGTACAGCGTGGTCAGCTCAAGATAGCCAATCTCTTTGCGCTGAATAATTGAGTTGGCGATACCAAAGTCAGACAACGTATCGGCCAGCGCGATGATCACCAGCGCCACGGTTAACAACCCGAACTGGTGGTTATCAATAATCCGTGCCAGTACGGTCATCTGGATAAGACCCAGACCAATGATGATCACAGTGGCAATCGCCGACCACTTTGCGCCGTTCAGCGTTTTTTCTCGTAAACTCATGTTAATACGCCGCTTTGTTGACAAAGCCTTTGAATACCGTCAGAAAAACAATTTTGATATCGAACCACACGCTCCACTCGCGAATGTATTCGAGGTCAAATTCCACACGTTTTTCCATTTTTTCCAGCGTATCGGTTTCACCGCGCCAGCCGTTGATTTGCGCCCAGCCGGTAATACCCGGTTTCACCTTATGGCGTAACATGTACCCCTCGATCAGCTGGCGGTACTGTTCGTTATGCGCTACCGCATGCGGACGTGGCCCGACGATAGACATTCCCCCGGTCAGCACGTTAATAAACTGCGGTAGTTCATCGAGCGACGTCCGGCGCAGGAAATTACCCACAGGAGTTACGCGCGGATCGTTTTGCGTCGCCTGCGTCACCACCGCGTCGTTTTCCATCACTTTCATTGAGCGAAACTTCCAGACTTTGATTGGTTTTCCGTCCATGCCATAGCGAGTCTGGCGGAAAATCACCGGTCCTTTGGAGGTCAGTTTTACCAGTAGCGCTATGCCACACAGCACCGGAGAAATAAGCAGCAGGATCAGTGAAGCCAGCACGATATCTTCCGCGCGTTTCAACAGGCGATTAATCCCCGAGAGCGGCGTGTCATACAGCGGCACCACCGGAACGCCATTCATCTCTTCAATCCGTGAATGCAGAATGTTGAAGGTAAAGACATCAGGAATAAGGATCACCGAACAGGTGGTGTCGGCCAGCTCACGAACCAGTTTTTTGACGCTGGCGCCATCGCTCATCGACATGGCGATATAAACGTTATGAATACGTGAGGCTTTGGCGTCATCCACCAGCTGTTTCAGATTACCGGCCCAGTCGCGGGAGTTTTTTCCAGGGATAGGATCGTGATAGACACCTGCTACTTCAAATCCCAGCCACGGTTCATGGCGAAAGCTGTCCAATAGCATTTGTCCGGCGGGCAGGTCCCCTGCCACCGCCACCCGGCGAGTGTTATACCCGCGATTACGCAACCATCCCGCGCCGTAGCGAATAAACGAACGGCTCAACACCAGGCCAACGCTGGATAGCAGATACCACGCCAGCCAGACGGCGAGACGGTTATCAAAATCGTTATTAAAGGCGATCAGACCTGCGCAAAAAATCAGACTCAGCGTCCAGTTTTGCAGCAACAGCACCAGCTCAGTGGAAATTTTGACACCGCGCCAGGAGCGATAAAAATCCGTTATGCCACCGAGCATCTGAAAAACGACCAGCGTGATCAGCGCCACCAGCAGGTGCATGTACAGGAAAGGCAAACCGCTTAATTCGCAGATTACCCACAACCCGCCAAACATGATGGTGATATCTGAAAAGCGTTGCACCATCGAAATTAACGACGCATTGGTTTTGGCGCGCTCGCGCTTCTTTAGATGTGTCATCGTGGTTCCTGTTAGTCACCCTTTGCCCAGAATCGGGCAAAGGAAGCACCAGCATTACTGATTCAGTAACGCCAGAAGAGTGCGCGTTCGCGCTTCCATCAACGGAATATCTCCGCGCGATTCCACGTTCAGGCGCACCACCGGTTCGGTATTGGAAGAGCGTAAATTGAAGCGCCAGTCGACAAACGACATGCTGATTCCGTCCGTTCTGTCCACCGACAACGCCTCACGGGAAAAATGCTGCTCCACGCGCGCAATCGCTGCCGTCGGCTCTGCCAGCGTACTGTTTATTTCTCCGCTCGCCGGGTAGGCCACCATCCGGTCGCGGACCAGTTCGCCCAGCGACTGTCCTTTCAGACACAGCAGCTCCGCCACCAGCAGCCACGGGATCATTCCGCTGTCGCAATAGGCAAAATCGCGGAAATAGTGGTGCGCGCTCATTTCGCCACCATAAATGGCATCTTCGTGGCGCATCCGCTCTTTGATAAACGCGTGCCCGGTTTTTGACATCACCGGTTTACCACCTGCCGCCGTCACCACATCCACGGTGTTCCAGGACAGGCGTGGGTCGTGGATAATTTTCGCCCCCGGATTCTTCTCCAGAAACGCTTCCGCCAGCAGGCCGACAATGTAGTAACCCTCAATGAACTGACCTTTTTCATCAAACAGGAAGCAGCGGTCAAAATCACCGTCGAAGGCAATCCCCATATCCGCGCCGTGTTCAATCACTGCATGGCGCGTGTCGGCCCGGCATTCCGGCAGCAGAGGATTGGGAATACCGTTGGGGAAGTTGCCATCCGGCGTGTTGTGAATTTTGATGAACTCGACCGGCACGCCCAGCGCCTTAAAACGGGCTTCAATGGCGTCAACCACCGGACCTGCCGCGCCGTTGCCGGAATTGAGTACCAGCTTCATCGGTTTCAGTTTGGCGGGATTGATGTAACCCAGCAGGTGGTCAATGTAGGCATCACGGGTAGTAATGCGCTGGTAGCGGCCACGTTTTGTCTCATCAACCGTCGGGAAGTCATTGGCTTCCGCCAGGCGCTGCACGTCGCGCAGACCGGTATCTCCGCTGATAGGCCGTGCCCCTTCCCGCACCAGCTTCATGCCGTTGTAATCCATCGGATTATGGCTGGCGGTCACTTCAATACCGCCGTCAATGCCCAGGTGGAAGGTCGCGAAGTAAATCTCTTCGGTGCCCGACATGCCAATATCCAGCACATCCACCCCCGCATCCTGCAGTCCTTTCGCCAGCGCCAGCTTCAGCGTCTCACTGGTCAGGCGCACATCGCCGCCGAGGACAATGGTTTTTGGCTTCAGGAACTCGCCGTAAGCGCGGCCAATACGCCACGCAATATCTTCATTCAGTTCTTCGCCCAGCCTGCCGCGAATATCGTAGGCTTTGAAACAGGTTAATTTCGTCATGATTTACCCTTCTTCAGGCAACAGGAGGCCCTGACTCTTAATGAGCCTTTTAATGAGTGTTAAATGCATTTCCCGGCGCGCTTCGCTTATCGGCCCTACGGTGTTGTAGGCTGGATAAGCGCAGCGCATCCGGCATCAGGTACGCCCGTATCTGTCCGCAAACCGCACCACATCATCCTCATCGAGGTAAGATCCGGAGCGCACTTCAATCAGATCGAGCGGGATTTTCCCCGGGTTCTCCAGACAATGGGTCGCCCCCAGCGGAATATAGACAGACTCGTTTTCAGCGAGCAGTTTGATGTCGTCATTGATTGTCACCTTCGCGGTACCAGCCACCACAACCCAGTGTTCAGCCCGGTGATGATGCATCTGCACGGACAATCCCTCACCGGGTTTAACGGTAATCCGCTTCACCTGGTAACGGTCTCCGGCATCAATAGAGTCGTACTTGCCCCATGGACGGTAAACTTCACGGTGAATATGGTGTTCATGTCGTCCGTCAGCTTTAATTTGCTCCACCACTTTTTTGACGTCCTGCACCGCGTTGCGATCGGCGATCAGCACCGCATCTTTGGTCTGCACCACCACCAGATCCTTCACCCCGACGGTCGTCACCAGGCCAGATTCGGCATACACGTAGCTGTTTTCCGTTTTATGGCTAATGACGTCACCATGATGCACATTACCTTCAGCAGTATGGGCGCTGATTTCCCACAATGATGACCAGGAGCCAACATCGCTCCAGCCTGCGTTCATGGGCATCACCACCGCATCGGCCGTACGCTCCATTACCGCATAGTCCACAGACTCTTCCGGGCAGGCGAGAAACGCCTGTTCATCAACGCGGATAAAATCGAGATCGGGGTCAACCGTACTCATGGCGTTTTCGCAGGCCTCAAGAATGTCGGGGCGATATTTTTTCAGTTCTTCCAGATAGCGCCCGGCCCGGAACAGAAACATGCCGCTGTTCCAGTAGTAGTCGCCGCTCGCCACGTAAGCCTGCGCGGTTTCCAGATTGGGCTTTTCAACAAACTGCGCCACCTCAAAAGCCACGGCGTCGGTATTGGTCGGCGAAACCTCGCCGCGACGGATATAGCCGTAGCCGGTCTCCGGCTGGTCCGGCACGATACCAAACGTCACCAGCTTACCCGCGCTGGCATACGGCATTGCATTGCGAACCGCCTCTCGAAATGCCTCTTCATCGGCAATCATGTGATCGGCCGCCAATACCAACAGCAGCGGATCTTCCCCCGGACTTTGACGTTTTGCCGCCAGCGCGGCCAGCGCTATCGCCGGTGCCGTGTTACGTCCGGCGGGTTCGAGAATAATATTCTCAGTCAGCTTGTGCAGTTGCCGTAGCTGTTCCGCCACAATGAAACGGTGTTGTTCATTACAGATAACTACCGGGCTTTCACACTCCACGCCGTTCAGACGACAGATCGTTGTCTGCAGCATGGTGAGATCGCCTTTCAGACACAGGAACTGCTTTGGATACAGCACGCGGGACAGTGGCCATAAACGGCTACCCGAGCCACCGGCCATCACCACCGGAAAGAGTTTGTTTTGACTCATCATGTACCCCGAATATCTGCAATAAATTGGCTCAGCACGTTTTCTTTATCCAGCGTGCGTTCGGCATACTCACGTGCCACCGTGTTAACTTTTGGCATGGTTAGCGCCTGTTGAATCCCGCCAACCAGCGCATTCACTGATTCAGGCTCGACACACACCGCGATGCCTGGGTGAGCGTCACACAGCTGACCCAACTCGGTCTCAGGTTCGGCGGTAATCACCGCGTTACCGCCAACGGCGAGGATGTTGGTCAGTTTGGAGGGCAATACGGCATCCGCCGCACCGCGCTTTTGTACCACCAGATGGCAGTCCGCCATCTTGAGCAGCGCAGGCAGCGCATCATAAGATTGCAGCGGAAAGAACATCACATTGTTCAGGCAGCGTTCGCCAGACATACTCTCCAGCCGCGCTTTACCCCCGCCCTGCCCGACAATCACAAACAGCCAGGGCTGTTCGCTCAACAGGGCCGCTGCGTCGATCACACTTTCCAGCCCTTGCTTTTCACCGATATTGCCTGAGTAGAGAATGATTTTTTTATCATCAGGCAAGCCCAGTTGCTGGCGCAACGCCAGAGCATCGGCGTCGTTCACGTCACGAAAGCGCGCTACTTCTGACCAGTTCGGAAAGAAAATGACCTTCTGTGCATCAACGCCCTTCTCCTGCGCTTTATTCATCATTGAGCGAGAAATGGTCGAAATATGATCCATATTCAACAGCCCACTGCGCTCAAAGGCGCTGGCCAGTTTTTCCACCGCGCCACGCTTGCCATTGCCCGCCATGCCAAGCCCCAGCATGGCATCAACTTCGTAATCCTGAATATGCAGCAGCGTGCGCGCCCCGGACAGCTTCGCCAGCAGGCGCATGCCCGGCGTACAAAACAGCGTCGGCACTACCCCAATGATGCGATCCGGCTTCCAGCGGCGCTGCGCCAGCAGCGGGAAGAAACTGCTCAGGGCGAAACTGCCTAGATGCAGCAAGCGCTTGAGCGTAGAAGGCTGCTCAGGCACATACAGCGGACAACGCCAGACGATGGCATCGCCCTCTTCACGACGATAGCGCCAGGATGAATAGCGACCGTTGACCTTCCACTGCGGATAATAAGGCGGCGCAGTGATCACCCGTACGTCATGCCCCTGTTGCGCCATCCACTCCACCATTTCACCGGTGTATTTACCGATACCGGTCAACTCCGGCGAATAGTTGATGCCATACACAAGGATCTTCATAGCCCGGGTACTCCGGCCTGACTCTTCTCACAGAAGTAAGCCCGGCTGTTGTCGTGCACGTGGTCACTGGCCAGGATCTCTTCAATTGTCAGCCAGCGGTACGCGTCATGTTGAACATCAGGCAGTTGCAGGTCGTTTTCCGACACCCGCAGACGAAATCCCAGCACGATGTAATGCGTTGAGAAATCTTCCCCGGAAAAGTTGTCGTCATAGAAGTGCTGCCAGACCCCGTAAAACTCTGCAGCGGACAGCGGTAAACGTAACCCCAGCTCAGCGTCAGTCAGCCGCTCAAAGGCCGCGCGCAGCGGTTCATCTTTTTGCACCCGACCGCCGGGCACGAACCAGTACCCCTGCGCCGGACGATTGAGGCGCTTGCCAAGCAGAAATTCGCCTTGGGCGTTTTCCACGATCAAATCGATGGAAATCAGCGGAGTTGAACGTACAACGGTGGCAAAATCCTCATGACGTAAAAACATGCTTACCCCCGGTAACGCTGCTGGTTTTCAAGGAACCACTGATATGTACTGGCAAGCCCCGCTTCCAGAGATATCTCGTGATACCAGCCCAACTGATGCAGACGCGTAACATCGAGTAATTTGCGCGGCGTGCCGTCCGGTTTGCCGGCGTCAAACACCACGCGCCCCTTGTAACCCACGACCTGCGCGATAGTCTGGGCCAGTTCACGGATGGTGCAGTCCACGCCAGTGCCCACGTTGATATGCGACAGCATTGGTTGGGTATATTCCTGCAACACTTCCTGAGCCAGATCCATCACGTGGATACTGGCCGCCGCCATATCGTCGACATGCAGAAATTCACGCATTGGCGTCCCGCTTCCCCACACCACCACATCCGGCGTATTTTGCTCGCGAGCCTCATGAAAGCGGCGCAGCAGCGCCGGGATCACATGCGAATTACTCGGATGAAAGTTGTCATGCGGTCCGTACAGATTGGTCGGCATCACCGAGCGATAATCGCGGCCATACTGTCGGTTATACGATTCGCACAGCTTGATACCGGCAATTTTGGCAATCGCATACGGCTCATTGGTCGGCTCCAGTTGCCCTTGCAAGAGTTCACTTTCGGCGATTGGCTGGGTGGCTTGCTTGGGATAAATACAGGATGACCCGAGGAACAACAGTTTATTCACGTTATGCAGATGCGCTGCATGAATAATGTTGCTCTCAATCATCATATTTTCATAAATAAAATCAGCAGGATAAGTATTGTTCGCCACAATCCCCCCCACTTTTGCCGCCGCCAGATAAACCTGGTCAATACGTTCAGCGGCAAAGAACGCCTGCACCGCACCGGCGTCCAGCAGATTAAGCTGGTCGCGGGTACGCAGCACCAGTTCTACGTTATCTCGCTGCGCCAGTTGTCTGACGATGGCGGCCCCCACCATCCCGCGATGGCCCGCCACAAAAATACGTTGTGTCTTCATCCTCAGTACTCCAGCGCGATAGCGACCTCGTAACCGTGCGACTTGAGCAGGGAATGTTTCTTCGCCGCATCAAGATCGTTGGCAACCATTTCCGAGATCATCTGGCGCAGCGTGATTTCCGGTTTCCAGCCCAGTTTTTCATGTGCTTTGGCCGGATCGCCCAGCAGCGTTTCCACCTCAGCCGGACGGAAGTAGCGCGGGTCAACGGCAATCATGACATCCCCGGGTTTCACCCCCGGCGCATCGTGTCCGGTCACAGAAACCACAATGCCTTTTTCATTCACGCCCTCACCTTCAAAACGCAGTTTGATACCCAGTTGCGCCGCCGCCATTTCTACAAACTGACGCACGGAATACTGCACGCCGGTGGCAATCACGAAATCTTCCGGCTTATCCTGCTGCAGCATCATCCACTGCATCCTGACGTAATCTTTGGCATGCCCCCAGTCGCGCAGTGAATCCATGTTGCCCAGGTACAGGCAAGACTCCAGCCCCTGAGCGATGTTGGCGATCGCCCGGGTAATTTTGCGAGTGACAAAGGTTTCGCCGCGGCGCGGAGATTCGTGGTTGAACAGAATGCCGTTACAGGCATACATCCCGTAAGACTCGCGGTAGTTGACGGTGATCCAGTAGGCGTACAGCTTGGCAACGGCATACGGTGAACGCGGATAGAACGGCGTGCTCTCTTTCTGCGGGATTTCCTGTACCAGACCGTACAGCTCAGAGGTGGACGCCTGATAAAAACGGGTCTTTTTCTCCAGACCAAGGAAGCGGATCGCCTCCAGCAAACGCAAGGTGCCGATCGCATCAACGTCTGCGGTGTATTCCGGTGAGTCAAACGACACCGCGACGTGACTCATGGCGCCCAGGTTATAGACCTCATCCGGTTGGACCTCTTTTAAAATACGGGTCAGGTTGGATGAATCCGTCAAATCACCATAGTGCAGATGAAATTTGGGATTGCCTGAATGCGGATCCTGGTAGATGTGGTCCACACGTTCGGTGTTGAATGATGAAGCGCGACGCTTAATACCGTGTACTTCGTACCCTTTTTCCAGCAGGAGTTCTGCCAGGTAAGAACCATCCTGCCCGGTTACGCCAGTAATGAGAGCGACTTTTGACATGTTATAACCTCTTCAGTGATCCCCTCAGGGAGTAACTTTCTCGACGCGTTCGCGCGTGACTACTGCGGGATTTCCCCGACAAATGACATTTGCTGGCAGCGATTTAAATACGCTGCTTCGTGCTCCAACGACGGTGCCATCGCCAATCGTCACGCCAGGCGCGACAAAGACATCTGTCGCCAGCCAGCATTTAGCGCCAACCACAATCGGCGTGGCGTTAATATCAAAATGTTGACTGGCATAATCATGACTCCCGGTGCATAAATAACTTTTTTGCGAAATAACCGCATGGGCGCCAATCGTAATATCACCTAACGTATATAAAACCGCGTCGTCACCCACCCAGGCATAATCTCCCAGGGTTAATTTCCACGGATAAGTAATTTTTACTGAAGGCCGAATGACTACGTTTTTTCCTATTTTTGCGCCAAACATTCGTAATAAAAATGCACGCCAGCGATACATGACCTGTGGAGACCAGCGAAATAATGTTGCTTGCACCGCCCACCATAATTGCACTTTAATAGCACCACCGCCGCGAAAACCTCCAGGCACTTTAAATCCGCTTAAGTCCTGCATAATATGCCCTTACGTTTTCCCATATAAGGTTTTTGTTTTACCGGTTGTGCGCAGACGTAAATATTCTGACAAACCGGTCCAAAAACCTGGCATGTGTAATATCTGGCGCTGTACTTTTTTGGCATCCCGACACAATTCCAGATTATTCGTCGTTGACACTCCGCCCATAGAAAACTCCGATACCAACCCGCTCAACTTTTTAAAAGCGTAACCGGACTTGTATAATTGGGCTGCCAACGCGTAATCAGACGATATTTTATATTGCAAATCATAATGCCAGACATTCAGTCCTGAGAGCGGAAAGAATATCGCCTGATGACTGGCGGGCAGGCTGTGATAAATATACCAACCCGGTTTTGCCCGGCGCTTAATTTTGTTGCCATTGCCGAAATCCAGCAACGCATCTCCAATGACCATGGTTTGGTCGCTCTGCATTTTTAGCTGGCGGATAAAATGTGCCGCATCCGCATGCAGAATATCCCCGGAGTTGAGGAACAGCGCGAACCGTCCGCGCGCCATCGCGATGCCTTTGTTCATCGCATCATAGATGCCGTTATCCGGCTCGCTGACAAACCGTAACCGGTGTTCCCCACTGAGCCCTTCAAGAAACGCCGACGTACCATCCGAGGAGCCGCCATCAACAACAATCCACTCAAAACTGATATCACCCGCTTGCGCCAGATGTGCCAGCGATGCGTGAGTTTTGACGATCCCTTCCAGATTGCGAAAGGCGACGGTAATGATACTGAGCAGCATGTGAGTTACCTCGCGATATTCAGCGCCTTGCGCAATATAAACGGACACACAATTAAAAATGCGTATTCCGGACTAAATACTGAACCTGTAAAAAACAGTGACAACGGTGTAAAAAGATAAAGCTGCACCCGATAATTCTGATTATCGCCAAACGCATTGATCATCATTTTCATGACCTTCCCCATGTACCATAGGGCTAATATCACCGCGAACCATGAAAAATAAATAATCAGCAGATACAAACCATTGTCTATTGTTTTACCGACATCTGCACCGTTAAAAATTCCGAATGACGCAACGTATTCATAAAGTGAGCCAAATCTCACTACGCCATCAACATTCAGTAATGAATAACCGACCATCACCAATGGTCCTACGATACGATAATACGATGACGAACCTTCAGTTCCTAAATCACCAAGCCGCGTTGCGATGTACGGAAAAGCAAATATCACCCCAACTAAAAACACGCTTAATGAGATTATCGCCAGCGGTAGCTTCTTTTTTATCGCATCCTTATTCAGGTACTGAAACGCCCACTCCAGGAGGTAAAACAAAATAAACGTCATTACCCCTGAAAACGATCCTGATAATATAATCCCTGCCAGAATCATAGCATCGGACTTAGGTGTTTTGATACCAAACTGTTTGATACTGAGCCAAATTGAGATTAACGCCAGAGCGAAGAATGCCGGTTCGAAATAGAGCGCAGTGGTACGTTTCCCACCAAACTTAATAAAGTTCAGAACATAGCTGTTACTGTAAATAAGATATTTCGAAATAACTTCCATTAAACTGCTGCCGCCGCTGAGAATTATCTGCGCCATTTCAACCGCAGCTAACCCCACCACCAGTCCCACTACCAGCCAGAAAAACCGCAAGATCTTAGCGTAGTTATGCGGCGAAATGGTTTTGAAGCGAATACTCCACACCATGCCAATGATCACCACGGTATAAACAAACAGCATCGCTGACGTTACGTACTTACTGGCATCCAGTGATTGACCGAACAGGTAGTTAAACGCCGTCAGCCCGCCCCCTACCCCCAGTGCGATCATTAATTTTTTGATATTGATGCGCTCGACAAACAGCAACAGCAGAACGGGTAAGAAGGTGACGATAGTTATCGGGAAGCTCTCGCCAAGCTGGGCGAGTTTGACGTTAACCAGCAGATAAAGCAGCGGTAGCACCAGATAGCTACAGATTCTGATAGAACGAGACATATTCCTCCAGCATCTGTTGCCCACTGTATGCCACCCGACTGCGTTGACTGAACGCGGTAAGGGACGTGTCAAATACCGCCTGCGCAATGTCTGATTTTTTCAGCTGCACCAGCTGCAATACGTCCGCTTCGCTGAACGTTTTGCCGCCTGATTTGGCCAGCACTTCCTGCGCGGCATCGCTGTGCGTGGCAATTACCGGTACGCCGATGGAAAGCGCTTCACACAAAATCAGCGGGTAGTTATCGACACGGGAGCTGAACACCAGTCCATCCATCTGGTTAAGCGCACTCATCAACGTGCGCTTATCGCTCTCAAAACCGTGGTTGATGACGTTATCTCCCGCAAATGGCGAAAATTTGCCGAAGGTATGCAGCTCAATTTTGTCCCCAAGCGCGCTAATCGCTCGCACCAGTTGTTGACTGGTTTTGCCGTCATAGCGCAGGTCATGAGCCACCACGGCAATTTTCGGCCGACCGCTCTCCGCAGGCATCGCGGGTAGTTCGGCAAGAATGGCTTCGGTTGCCACATCAATGCCATTATTGATAACGCGGCAGCGTCCCACGCCATACAGGCTGTTGAATGCGTCGGCCACATGTTGACTGGGCGAGATAAACTGGCAGCCCAGCGCCAACATGGCACGGAACATCTGCCGCTTACCGGGCAACTGCTGATGGGCTTTATCGACTTTTACCGGCGGATAGTTGCTGAGCGTTGGGCATTTCTGACAGCCCGTTTTCCAGCCTTCGCAGCCATCGGTAAAGGCACAGCGCCCGGTCACGCTCCAATGATCGTGCAGCGTCCAGACGAAAGTGATATCCGGTTTATGCGCCTTCACTTTTTGGCAAAAGGTCACCACCTCTTCCAGGTTCAACCAGTAGCTGTGCAACACGTGAAAATGCAGTACCAGTGGGCCGCTGGTGCAGGTAACTTCACGGTATAACTTGTTGAGATTGCCAAACATGTCGCGGTTCGCGAAACGAAATAGCGCAATATTCGCCACCGATGTCAGACGCGGCGTATGTTTGATAACATGCGGATAATCCCTGTGGCTGGCGCTTTTCTTGCCACCTTTGCCATAGCCGTACACAAAGCGCGACGACAGTCCTTTTTCCAGCGACCTCAGATGCAAATCTAACGCCACGCCTGCTGCACCACCTTCTGCGAGTCGCACATTAAACTGTAATATCTTCATTTTATTACCTTCACCCGTGCCTTCTCGCCCACGACCAGCGTATTGTCCGGGACGCTATCCACCACGACGCTCCCGGCGCCAATCGTCACGTTATCTCCAATAGCAACGTCGCCGAGCAGAGTGACATTGGCCCCCAACTCAACGCCGTTACCGATGACCGGACAAGATGGATCGTTGGCACCAAGATTGCCGATAGTGACGCCGTGGCGTAGGGTAAAATCATCCCCCGCCACCACGTTTTTATTGATAACCACCCCATAACCATGATGGATGGTGAAACGACGACCGATTGATGCAGCAGCCTGAATTTCATAGCCAAACAGGCATTCGGTGATAAGGCGATACAGCACCAGCACCGGCGCCGCCCACAGGTTGTTTATGATGTTTTTTTTACGCCAGACGGAGCAAAAATGGGCAATCCGATAGGCCACCACCATGCAGCAGGGGCGCAGACTCCAGCCGTTCGCGCGTAAATCTTCCAGCATACTTAGCGTCCTCGCAGTCCGTCGGCCAGACGCTTACTGTTGCGAACAGAAAGCAGCGTCAGCAGCGTGCGCCAGTTCATCCGTTTGTTGCGGATCTGATAGAGGGTAAACAACTGATATTTCTTGCTGGCCCGGTCAAATTTGCCTTTGTGCTTGCGGTAAAACTGAAAGTAGCCGGAGAATTTATTCGGCGATGAGGTAATACGCATCTCGCCGTGATTCACATGCAGGATCTGCGTCGCCTCTTTGACCTTCCACGGTTTGCCATACGCCACCACCATGCGCAGGAAGATGTCGTAATCCTGCGCCGCTTTCAGCGTGGTATCGAACAGGCATGCTTTAAACCGCCATGCCCAGGTAAATACCTGATTACCAATGATGTTGCGCTTATAAAACCTGCGGCGTGAATAAACGGACTTCGGATAGAGCGGCAGACTGGTCGGCTGCGAATACACTTCGCCCTCACAGACATAGTCATTGGCATACAGAAACGCCCGTGTGACCAGTTGATGCCGATACTGCAGGAACACGCTCAGGCGGTTCGGCGTCCATTCATCATCATCATCAATCCCCGTAATGTATTGCCCGTTGGCCAGCATAATGGCCTGATTACGCACCGCACAGGCCCCGGAGTTGGTGGAATTATGCGTATACGACACGCGCGGATCGTTGAGTTCCTCAACAAACTGCTGCAACTGCTCATATGAGGAAGAGCAATCATCCACAATGATCATCTCCCAGTGAGGGTAGTCCTGGCGCAACACCGATTTAATCGCCCGAATGGCCAGCTGCTGGCGGTTCCAGGTTGGCATATAAATTGAAATTAGCGGGTTTTCTGTCGTCATTTTCGTTTCCGGATAGATACGCTTTTGTAGGCCGGATAAGGCGTTTTCGCCGCATCCGGCAGGGTTGGTGATTTATTTCGCATCCGACGTGTATTCGTATTCGTAGTAGCCGTAATCCTGATACCCGCTGGCACGGCGGAAGATCGAGTTGAGGATCACCCCTTTCACCTGAATGCCGTTTTGCTCGAAGCGACTCAGGCTGGTTTCCACCTCTTTCAGCGTGTTGACCGCATAACGCGCCACCATCAGCGTGGTGCCGACATGACGGCCAACAATCGCCGCGTCGGTCACCGCCAGAATTGGTGGGGTGTCAATCAACACCAGGTCATAGTGCGAGCTGGCCCAGGCAATCAGTTCGCCGAAACGTTCGCTCATCAACAGCTCGGAAGGATTGGGAGGGATTTGACCACGAGGGATCAGATCAAAATGCGGAATCGATGTCGGTTTGGCGCTGGATGAGATATCCCCCTTGCCAATCAGGATCTCAGACAGGCCGTTGACGTTATTGGTCCCCAGCAGTTCGTGGGTATAGCCTTTGCGCATATCGCAGTCGATCAACAGCACGCGTTTGTTGGTCTGGCTGATGACTGCCGCCAGGTTGGCGCAGACAAACGTTTTACCAATCGACGGGCTGACGCCGGTCAGCATCAACACGTTGTTACGCGCCTGCATCATGGCAAAGTGCAGGCTGGTACGCAGGCTACGGACCGCTTCTATGGCGAGATCCGTTGGATTCCCCACGGCCAACAGCTGGCTTTGCTTGTAGCGTTTCACACCTTTAATGGTCTGAACGTTATCACGCGCTTTTTGCCATTCAGATAGCGGAATACTGGCATACACGCTGATACCATGCTCTTCCAGCGCCTGCGGGCTTTCAATACCGCGATTAAACAGAGAACGCAGCAGTACGCCCACCACCGAAAGCATTAAACCGAGAATGATACTGCCGAGAATAATCAGCGCCGTTTTCGGCTTCAGCACGCCAGGTTGGGCAATCGCGGGATCGACAATGCGCACATCACCGACCGTACTGGCCTCGGTAATCTTCAGTTCCTGTTGCTTGTTCAGCAACTGCATATAGACCTGCTGACCGGACTCCACATCACGCGTCAGACGAACAATTTCCTGCTGCGTTTTCGGCATCGCCGTTACGCGCCCGTTCAGCTTACTTTTCTCATCTTCCAGCGCCTGGCGTTTTTCCAGCAGCGTGCGGTACGCCGGATGCGCTTTGGTGAACAGCTTGGAAATCTCCGCTTCTTTGAAGGTCAGTTCATTCAGCTGCGCATCGATATTCACCATCGAATCCAGCACCGCTTTGGCTTCCAGCGGCAAATCCACGGAGTCTTTATCCTGACGAAAGGCGTTCAGCTTGTTTTCAGCAACGTCCAGCCGATTACGCACCTCAGGCAGTTGCTTTGCCAGAAACGCCAGACTTTTGGCAGCCTCTTCGGATTTACGTTCCACGTTTTGTTGCAGATAGTTGCGGGTAATACTGTCGAGGATCTGGCGGATTTGCTCGCGGTCTTCACCGGTAAACGTCAGGCTCAATACGCCGGTGTCTTTGCCTGTTTCCGCCACCATCAGATTATTTTGCAGGGTGTTTATCATGCCCAGCGTGGAGAATTTGCTGACGGTAAATTGGCTCTCCGGGCTGGCATGAATCGCCTCAACCAGCATCGTCACGCCATCGTGTTCCAACACTTTGCCGACTTGCCCCCGGGCGCTAAAACCCCCGTCACTCACCAGTTGATAGCTTGTGTCATTCAGCACATTGAGCGTGAAGGTCTGTTCATTCATTGCCTTTGGCAGCGTGAAGGTGGTCACATTAACCGTTTCGTTCTGGCGGCCCATCAGCCGGTCCCAGCCCGCGCCAAAAATAGGGAATGTATCTTTGGTAACGGCGATATCGAGGTTAAGATCGTCTACCGTTTTCCCTAATACCAGACGCGACTGGATGAGCTGAATTTCCGCTTCCGAGGCCGGCGGTTTGTTCGACAACGCCGAGCCAATATCCTGCACCAGTGAATTTCCGGTATTTTGCTCAATTTGCACCAGCGCGTCCGCACTGTAGATGGGTGTGGCGAACAGCGTGTAGACCGCGGCACACAATGCAAAAGCCGTGGTAATACCTAATACCCACCAGCGGGCTTCCACCACCGTTGCAACCAGACGACCAATATCGATTTCATCATTGCCCGTTACCGGCGCAGCAGACTGTTTAACTTTTTCTGTCATTGTTTTCCCTGCTCTGCGTTCAGTGCCTGAGCCCATTGGCGGGCAGACCGTTCAAGTAATGCGTACACCGCGTCAAACGCATCACGGCTTTTACGATACGGATCGGGAATTTCGCGCTCGCTGTCCCAGTGCCCAAAAAGCATCACTTTGCCGCGCATCTCCGGCACCATTTCACACAAGGCAGAGATATGGCGCTTTTCCATGGTCAGGATCAGGTCATACTCCCGGCACATTCGTCCCGAGATCTGCCGGGCACAATGATTATCCAGTGACAGGTTGTGCTCCTGCGCCACGCTAATAGCACACGGATCCGCGCCTTTCCCCACCAGCGCCCCAAGACCGGCTGAAGAGACCGTTAACGCCGGATGAAATTGCCTTAATAAGCGCTCTGCCGTCGGGGAACGACAAATGTTCCCCACACAGACAACTAAGATTTTGTTAAACATGATGATTACCAGTTGTGAAGGTCGCTGGCCGTGTCCGTCATATAGCGAACACCGCTAATAGTCGGCAGCAACTGATTGATCAAACGGTTCCAGCGAGCAACCGGCGCGGTAGTGACGTACACCACATCGTATGGCTGGAGTCGGAATGATGTTGCCATCACCAGCGACGTCGCATCGGACATATCAAGCTGATAGATATTGGCGATCTTGCCGTTGTTCCCGCCCTCACCTTTCAATGGTCGAATAACGAAAATGCCGCTGGCATTGGAGGTGGTCAGGTCAATACCTTCGGCATTGCCCAGCGCTTCGGTAAGCGTCATGCCGCTGAAGTCCATTTTGAGGGTGCTCTGTTTTTTCACTTCCCCCATTACGAAGACTTTCAGATCGTCATTACGCGGAACAAACAGAATGTCGCCAGGATAGAGCAGCCGGTTCTGGCTCAGGTCGCCATTTTGCATCAGCGCTTGCAGTGAAATACGTTGCTCCTGCCCTTTATGAGTCAGTACAACGTTGCGCCAGTCTGCTGCCTCGGTGAGACCGCCAGCGGCGTTAATGGCATCGAGAACGGTAAGCGGTACGTTGGTGATGGCCTGCTGGCCGGATTTGTTCACCTGCCCGGAGACATAGGCCTTCTGCGAGCGGAAAGCGGCGATATTAACGTCCACCTGCGGGTCAGCAATGTACTTCGCTAAGCGCCCGGTAATATCACTACGAATCTCTGCCAACGTTTTTCCCACCACGCTGACTTTGCCGATGTAGGGGTAAAACATGGTGCCATCAGGCTGCACCCAGTTGCCGGTATCGCTTGAGCTACGGTACTGCCCAGCTGGCGTGGTGAGTTCAGGATGGTCCCAGACGGTCACATTCAGGACATCCCCCGGGCCGACCCGGTACTGATATCCGGAAATCTCCTGGTCCAGCGACATATTTGGCTGGGCAACATTTGGTCGAGGACGTAATTGTTCGACCAGCCGTGGCGTAAGTGGATAAACATTCACCATGCGATCGATATCAAAATCAGCGTCCTGCTGTTTAATCACATCTTTGCCCATCGTAGACATATTGCTGCCCGGAAGCACGGTACAACCGTTTATCAAGATCACCGATACCAATACTGGCATCAATTTAAGTTTGGATTTCATCATTGATTATTTATCACTTTGGCAGAGTATTTATCACATGCAATCTAAATAGCGACTTCGCCTGTACGTATTTACCTTGCCGTTAATTGAAATGGAATTTAACTGGCATCAGTCCTAAAAAAAATGAATTCATCTGCGGTCTCTTGACAGAATAATTTAGGCTTGTTTCAGGCGACCAGACACGCTACCGCCCCTGGCTTCACTAGCTACCAATGCACTGATTAATTTAAATTTTTATCTTCTCCTTTATTTTCATCACATTTACAGCGTTAACGCATCGGGAATGGCGCCACTGATTGATGAGGAAATATTTATCTTTTGATTATTACCGCAAGAATTGTTGCAGCTATGCGAATATCAGGCAAGATAACAAACCGCCGATACCTGGCTTTTAAGATTAATATTAAGCGTCGGTTTTATATATTTTTAGGATTTTATTGATATTGACAATATTGATATAGAAATATTCCACCTGCGATATTTCCTAAATATATTTAGATTAATAAAATCATTTCCTGTAGTTACATTAAGGCTATTATCCTGCATCAGTTCTGATATAACCGACAGAGAAATCCCGGTGATGCTGCCAACTTACTGATTTAGTGTATGATGGTGTTTTTGAGGTGCTCCAGTGGCTTCTGTTTCTATCAGCTGTCCCTCCTGTTCAGCTACTGACGGGGTGGTGCGTAACGGCAAAAGCA
>NZ_JBIMRA010000013.1:0-127515 GCF_043945515.1 Citrobacter freundii complex sp. 2024EL-00216
CGGGCAGGACGCCCGCCATAAACTGCCAGGCATTAATTTAGTGAAGAAGCCCATCCTGACGGATGGGCTTTTTTGCGTCTGTGCGGGATGAAAACCGCCGGATGCGGCGTGCCGCCTTATCCGGCCTACAGGGGCCGGGCTGAATGTATTTTGTAGGCCTGATAAGCGCAGCGCATCAGGCACATCACAACACCACGGTTACCATCTTATCCATTGCGTAACAAAATCAGCAATTTGCTGTATGTCGTTAATATCTAACAATGGAACATCCACCGCCAGCGGAACATCACTGGCAACCGCGATAACATATTCGTCTATCGCCAATTCTTCAGGACTATGCCCGCAACCGTCGCGAAAAAGCACGATCTTAGCGACAGGTTCATGCTTAAACCCTTCAACCAGCACCAGGTCCAACGTTGCTGCATCCATCCGGCTTACCAGATACGCTAAATCCAGTTCGGGCTCTTCCGGTGTTTCTACCATTAATGCCCAACGTTGCTGGCTGGCGACCAGCGTTTGTGCTGCACCGGCTTTGCGCAGTTCATAGCTATCTTTACCGGGCTTGTCGACATCCATATTGTGATGAGTATGTTTAATCAATCCGGGACGTATACCTCTGGCACGTAGCTCCGGGATCAACTTTTTGAGCAGCGTGGTTTTTCCCGTGCCGCTCCATGCCGCAATGGCGAGAAATGGGATCATGATTTATCCTGCCATTTTGCGAGCTCTTCGGGGGTGTTCACGTTTACGAACGCATCTTTATGATCGCTGAAATCGACAGCATGGCCGCCAGCCAGACGCATAAAGACCATGACACGTCGTTCACCGGACTGAAGATAATCCTGCAGCAAAGGCTGCATCGAGCGGTGCATCAACGCAATGGTTGGGTGATCTCTTTCCCCATCATGCACCCAGACAACGGGAGCAGCTTTGCGCTGCTCTTTTAAACGAGCGACCAGATTGTGAGGAATATAGGGCATATCGCACGGGCAAAACAGAAACCACTCCCCCGTTTGCTGCAGGAATACCGATAGCATCCCGGCCAGTGGGCCAGGGAAATCGGCCAAGGAATCGGGAATAACTTTCAGGCCGCTTTGCTGGTATATATCCCGGTGGCGATTGGCATTAACCACCACGGTTTCGACCTGCAAAGCGAGAATGTCGGCCACATGCCGCCAAAGAGGTTTACCGTCCAGTTCAAGCAGACCTTTATCGGTCCCACCCATCCGTCTGGCCTTACCGCCAGCCAGCACAACCCCTGTTATTGCACTATCCAGAATCACTGATATCGCCTCTTTTAATGTGGGATTGACCCTGCTAACGTATCTGTATTGAGCCTAAGGAGCACAACCATGAAATGTAAACGTCTGAATGAAGTTATTGAACTCCTCCAGCCTGCCTGGCAGAAGGAACCCGATCTTAACCTGATGCAATTTTTGCAGAAACTGGCGCAAGAGTCAGGTTTTGACGGCGAACTGGCGGATTTAACTGATGACATTCTGATCTATCACCTGAAAATGCGAGACTCAGCGAAGGATGCTGTCATCCCTGGTATTCAGAAAGATTATGAAGAAGATTTTAAAACCGCACTACTCCGCGCTCGTGGCGTAATTAAAGAGTAAAAGCTTGTAATCGCCGCCACCGAAAGCGCTGCGAAATGATATCCTGAATCATTCGTAGTATTTTCCGGATGATGGGATGAACGACAACGCTTTTAATTTCCAGACGCTACACCCGGATACCATCATGGATGCACTGTTTGAGCAGGGGATCCGGGTGGATTCCGGGCTTACCCCGCTTAACAGCTATGAAAACCGTGTCTATCAATTCCAGGACGAAGACCGTCGACGCTTTGTCGTTAAGTTTTATCGCCCTGAACGTTGGTCTGTCGATCAGATCCAGGAAGAGCACCAGTTTGCTCTGGAACTGGTAAGCGATGAAGTCCCGGTAGCTGCGCCGTTGGTACTGAACGGCCAAACGCTGTTAAGCCATCAGGGTTTTCATTATGCGATCTTCCCCAGCGTCGGTGGGCGCCAGTTTGAGGCCGACAACATCGATCAGATGGAGGCGGTCGGGCGCTATCTCGGGCGTATGCACCAGACCGGATCCAAGTGTACTTTTGCCTTCCGACCGACGATTGGCCTTGAAGAATACCTGACTGAGCCGCGTAAAGTTTTTGAACACGCACAGCTTATCCCATCAGGGCAAAAAGCGGCTTTCCTGAAGGCAACGGATGCGCTTATCGCGGTGGTTACCGAACGCTGGCATACGCGTTTTACTACGTTACGCCTGCACGGTGATTGTCATGCCGGTAATATTTTGTGGCGCGATGGCCCGATGTTTGTCGATTTAGATGATGCCCGCAATGGTCCGGCTATTCAGGATTTATGGATGCTCCTCAATGGTGATAAAGCTGAACAACGCATGCAGCTAGAAACCATTATCGAGGCTTATGAAGAGTTTAGTGAGTTCGACATCTCTGAAATCGGACTGATAGAACCTTTACGCGCTATGCGTTTAGTTTATTATCTTGCCTGGCTGATTCGACGTTGGGCTGACCCTGCGTTCCCAAAAAACTTCCCGTGGTTAACCGGGGAAGATTACTGGCATCGTCAGACCGCGACCTTTATTGAGCAGGCAAAAATTCTGCAAGAGCCCCCCTTACAATTAACGCCAATGTATTAATCGGAGAAACTTGAACATGAAAAAAATATGGCTGGCGCTGGCTGGTATGGTCTTAGCTTTTAGCGCATCTGCAGCGCAGTTCCAGGATGGTAAACAATACATCACCCTGGAGAAGCCTGTTGCGGGTGAACCGCAAGTGTTGGAGTTCTTCTCCTTCTACTGCCCGCACTGCTACCAGTTTGAAGAAGTGCTTCATGTGTCTGATAACGTGAAGAAAAAACTGCCGGAAGGCACCAAGATGACCAAATACCACGTCGAGTTTCTCGGGCCTTTGGGCAAAGATCTGACGCAGGCATGGGCGGTTGCAATGGCGCTGGGCGTTGAAGATCAGGTCACTGTTCCGCTGTTTGAAGGGGTTCAGAAAACCCAGACCGTTCAGTCTGTTGCTGATATCCGTAAAGTGTTTGTCGATGCGGGTATTAAAGGCGAAGACTATGATGCGGCATGGAACAGCTTCGTAGTGAAATCTCTCGTTGCACAGCAGGAAAAAGCAGCGGCTGATTTACAGCTGCAGGGCGTTCCGGCGATGTTCGTGAATGGCAAATATCAGGTCAACCCGCAGGGCATGGATACCAGCAGTATGGATATCTTTGTACAACAGTATGCGGATACCGTGAAATACCTGGTCGGTCAGAAGTAAAAGCAAAAGCCGGTCACTGACCGGCTTTTTTATTTGCAGCTTTAATCGCGTCGAGCTGCGCGTCTTTCTCACTCCACAGCGTATTCAACCACAGCTGAAAGCGGCGCTTGAATGCCTTATCGTTCACGTAATCACCGTGTAACTCTTCATGGATTGGCTCCAGATTCACCCGCACGACAATCCTCGTTAGCTTACCGCTCAGCATATCGTAGAACGGTCGGCTACTGTTTTCCGGATAGCACAACGTGACATCCAGCATTTTATCGAACTGTGACCCCAGCACATTTAATGCCATCGCAATACCGGCCGCCTTGGGTGGGAGCAGGTTTTGATAAGGAGAACGGGTTTGCTCACGCTTCTCATGAGTAAACCGCGAACCTTCGACAAAATTCACAATGGTTGTCGGGTGCGCACGAAATTTCTCGCAGGAACGACGCGTCGTTTCGACATCTTTACCACGGCGTTCCGGATGGCGAAGCAGATAGCCACGTGAATAGCGTTTCATAAACGGCATATCCAGCGCCCAGCAAGCCAGGCCAATAAAGGGCACCCAGGCCAACTGCTGCTTGAGGAAATATTTATTCATCGGGATGTGCTTACGTAACAGAACGCAAAGCACAACGATATCGGCCCAGCTGTAATGATTACAAATGAGCAGATACCAGTTTTTCTTGCTAAGACCTTCCAGTCCTTCAACATCCCACTTCAGCCGTGGATTAAGGTGCAGCAGTAGCGCCAGACCTTCACACCAGCAGTACATCATGAAATTACAGAAGACAGAAACCTTGCGCCAGACGACAGGAATGGGCAAAAGGAGTTTCACAACCCCGGCAAGGATGATCGGCACAGAACAAAAAATTGTGACCAATATGGTCAATACGATACTCAGCAACAGCGTTATCGCAGCGAGTATTCTCGTCATAATTAAATTATTCAAAAGGTTAGCCATAGACAGTGCGCGAAAGAGGCGCAAGGGGCTGATTTTATCAGAAAACGAACCAAATGATGGATCTTCCCTGAATAGAAAAAAAGAGAATATCTATCCACATCAGGATATAAGCTGTAAAAATGGAATAAAATGCTGCGCGCTAAATTAAGTTTATGAAAAATATATATAAATACAATGAAGCACTAATTGCCTTGCTATATTTAAAGAACTGAAAATTATTTACTCACAAAGTTATCCACAGCCGTGTTTGCGAGCAAAGCAGAAGAACTGCAAAAGTTTTTCGACAAATGCGGCGAAAAACTCATGTTTTTATCCTGTCTGTGGCATCCTTTATCCATAATCTGATAAACAGGCACGGACATTATGGTTCAGATCCCAGAAAACCCACTTATCCTTGTAGATGGCTCATCTTACCTGTATCGCGCATACCACGCGTTCCCACCGCTGACTAACAGCGCAGGAGAACCTACGGGCGCGATGTACGGTGTCCTCAACATGCTGCGTAGCTTGATTCTACAATATCAACCAACCCATGCAGCGGTGGTATTCGACGCCAAGGGTAAAACCTTCCGTGATGAATTATTCGAACATTATAAGTCTCACCGCCCACCGATGCCGGACGATCTGCGTGCGCAGATTGAACCTCTGCATGCGATGGTAAAGGCGATGGGGCTGCCACTGTTGGCTGTTTCTGGCGTGGAGGCGGACGATGTTATCGGTACGCTGGCGCGGGAAGCAGAGAAGATCGGTCGCCCGGTGCTGATTAGCACCGGTGATAAAGATATGGCTCAGTTGGTGACGCCGAATATCACCCTTATCAACACCATGACCAATACGATCCTCGGCCCGGATGAAGTGGTAAATAAGTACGGCGTCCCGCCGGAACTGATCATCGATTTCCTGGCGCTGATGGGGGATTCCTCAGATAACATTCCTGGCGTTCCAGGCGTAGGCGAAAAAACCGCTCAGGCACTGCTGCAGGGGCTGGGTGGGCTGGATACCCTCTATGCCGAATCAGACAAAATAGCGGGGCTGACCTTCCGTGGTGCGAAAACCATGGCGGGCAAACTTGAGCAGAACAAAGAGGTGGCGTACCTCTCTTATCAATTGGCTACCATCAAAACCGATGTTGAGCTGGAATTGACCTGTGAGCAGCTGGAAGTGCGTCAGCCCGCTGCAGAAGAACTGCTTGGCCTGTTTAAACAGTATGAATTTAAACGTTGGGTTACCGACGTTGAAGCGGGTAAATGGCTACAGGCGAAAGGGACGAAACCGGCGGCAAAACCGCAAGAAACTATTGTCGTCGATGAAACGCCTGAGGAGCCGGCCACGGTTCTTTCGTATGAAAACTATGTGACGATTCTGGACGAAACGACGCTGGAAGAGTGGATCGCTAAGCTGAAAAAAGCACCTGTCTTTGCCTTCGATACTGAAACTGACAGCCTGGACAACATTTCCGCGAATCTGGTTGGCCTGTCTTTTGCCATTGAACCGGGTGTGGCGGCGTATGTTCCTGTTGCCCACGATTACCTGGATGCCCCTGACCAGATCGCGCGCGACCGTGCGCTGGAGCTGCTAAAGCCGCTGCTGGAAGATGAGAACGCGCACAAAGTCGGGCAAAACCTGAAGTACGATCGCGGCATCCTGGCGAACTATGGCATCGAGCTGCGCGGCATCACCTTTGACACCATGCTCGAATCCTACATTCTTAACAGCGTCGCTGGACGACACGATATGGACAGCCTGTCGGACCGCTGGCTGAAACATAAAACCATCACCTTTGAAGAGATCGCCGGAAAAGGCAAAAACCAGCTGACCTTTAACCAGATAGCACTGGAAGAGGCTGGCCGTTACGCTGCGGAAGACGCCGACGTTACGCTACAGCTGCATCTGAAAATGTGGCCAGAATTGCAGCAGCATAAAGGGCCGTTGAACGTCTTTGAAAATATCGATATGCCGCTGGTGCCGGTTTTGTCTCGCGTTGAGCGCAACGGTGTGAAAATCGATCCGGCTGTTCTGCACAAGCATTCAGAAGAGCTGACGCTGCGTTTGAATGAGCTGGAGCAAAAAGCGCACGAGATCGCCGGAGAAGCGTTTAACCTCTCTTCCACTAAGCAACTGCAAACTATCCTGTTTGAAAAGCAGGGTATTAAGCCGTTGAAGAAAACCCCTGGCGGCGCGCCATCAACGTCGGAAGAGGTACTGGAAGAGCTCGCGCTGGATTACCCATTGCCGAAAGTGATCCTGGAATATCGTGGTTTAGCAAAACTGAAGTCGACCTATACGGATAAGCTTCCGTTGATGATTAACAAGAAAACCGGGCGCGTGCACACCTCATACCATCAGGCGGTAACTGCCACCGGGCGCTTGTCTTCAACGGATCCAAACCTGCAAAACATCCCGGTACGTAATGATGAAGGTCGTCGTATTCGTCAGGCGTTCATTGCGCCAGAAGACTACCTGATTGTCTCTGCGGACTACTCACAGATTGAACTGCGTATCATGGCGCACCTTTCACGTGATAAAGGTCTGCTTACCGCGTTTGCCGAAGGGAAAGACATTCACCGCGCAACGGCGGCAGAAGTCTTTGGTTTACCGCTTGATTCTGTGACCAGCGAGCAACGCCGCAGTGCTAAAGCCATTAACTTCGGTTTGATCTACGGGATGAGCGCCTTTGGTTTGGCGCGCCAGTTGAATATTCTGCGCAAAGAAGCACAGAAGTACATGGATCTCTACTTCGAACGCTACCCTGGTGTGTTGGAATACATGGAACGCACCCGCGCGCAGGCGAAAGAGCAAGGCTATGTAGAAACGCTGGAAGGTCGCCGTCTCTATTTACCGGATATTAAATCCAGTAATGGTGCTCGTCGCGCTGGTGCTGAACGTGCGGCTATTAACGCCCCGATGCAGGGAACTGCCGCAGACATTATCAAACGAGCCATGATTGCCGTGGATGGATGGCTGCTAACCGAGCAACCGCGCGTGCGCATGATCATGCAGGTACACGATGAACTGGTGTTTGAAGTGCACAAAGATGATCTGGAAAGCGTCTCCAAAAAGATCCACCAACTGATGGAAAACGAGACTCAGATTGACGTGCCGTTGCTGGTGGAAGTCGGGAGTGGTGAAAACTGGGATCAGGCGCACTAAGGGTTTACTTAATAACGCTCCTTTTTCGTAACTAAGCAACATAAGAGAGAGCTTTTTGTGATGTCCATTAGAATTCCCTATGTAAGGAATGAAAAAAAATTACAAAAAGTGCTTTCTGAGCTGCTCAAAAAAGAGTAAAGTTATTCTCGTAGGGTACAGAGGTAAGATGTTCTATCTTTCAGACCTTTTACTTCACGTAATCGGATTTGGCTGAATATTTTAGCCGCCCCAGTCAGTAATGACTGGGGCGTTTTTTATTGTGCGAAAGAAAAGTTTTGCACATGCTGTAGGCCGGATAAGACGCGCAGCGGCGTCATCCGGCATATCGGTGGGTTATTCCTCTTCCTGCACCTCTTCAACTGGTGCCAGTTCACTAAACCAGCTATCCAGTTTTTGCCGCAGTTTGTCCACACCCAGTTTTTTCAGCGATGAAAATGCTTCTACCTGCACATCACCGTTAAATGCCAGTACGGCTTCACGTACCATATTCAGCTGCGCTTTGCGTGCGCCGCTGGCCAGCTTATCTGCTTTAGTCAGCAGTACCAGAACCTGAACGTTGCTCTCAACTGCCCACAGGATCATCTGTTGATCGAGATCTTTTAACGGGTGACGAATATCCATCAGTACCACCAGACCTTGCAGGCTCTGACGCTTTTCCAGATATTCAGCCAGCGCGCGTTGCCATTTACGCTTCATTTCTTCTGGAACTTCGGCATAACCGTATCCTGGCAAATCGACCAGGCGTTTGCCGTCAACGACTTCAAACAGGTTGATGAGCTGAGTACGACCCGGCGTTTTAGATGTACGCGCCAGACCTTTTTGATTCGTCAGGGTATTTAGCGCACTGGATTTGCCTGCGTTGGAACGGCCAGCAAAAGCCACTTCGATACCGGTATCGGAAGGTAAGTGGCGAATATCAGGCGCACTCATCACAAAGTGCGTCTGTTGATAATTCAAGTTAGTCAAAGCAGTCCTCTCCATCAATCAGGGCTTTGCAGCGATTATACCTGAACCCCAGCAAAAGGCTGGTTTTTCGACGAGTGAGCTGTGTAAGTAAAAACCTCGCGCTTTGTGAGACATTGCCGACAGTTTCTATACGAGATGACAGAGTAAAAAATGACAGAACTAAAATAAATCATATGGTTACATTTGGGCGCTATTCTTAAAATCAGAAATTGTTACCCAGGTTACTTGTACGTTTAAACCAAAACGGTAAAGTAGCGTCCATAGCGAGGAAGCTGAAAGGATAGACGACTCAGGATGAGGGTCAGGAGCGCCAGGAGGCGAAGACACAGGATTGTCAGGAAGACAAACGTCCGGAGACGTTAGTAAAAGGAAATGGAAACAACACGGAATGTTAGAGGCTAAGGGAAAAACAGGGTGTGTTGATAGCCAACAGGGATTGTAGAGCCCGTAAGGGTTGAGAGTCAGGAAAAAAGGCGACAGATTACTCTGTCGCCTTTTTTCTTTATTTCTGCTAGATTCCGGCGCAATTATATACTGAATAAAAACAGCCAAAGACGAATCATGATGAAACCAACTTCTACACCACGCGGTAAAGGTCCTGCAAAAGCGCGTCGTAAAACACGCGAAGAAATTAACCAGGAAGCTCGCGACCGTAAGCGCCAGAAAAAACACCGTGGTCATGCGGCAGGTAGCCGTGCGTCCGGTAGCGAAGGCGCATCTGGTGGCGGAAACCAAAATAAGCAAAAAGATCCTCGTATTGGCAGCAAAACCCCCATTCCATTGGGCGTGACCGAAAAAGTCACCAAACAGCACAAACCGAAGAGTGAGAAACCTATGCTTTCACCACAGGCTGAGTTGGATTTACTGGAAACGGATGAGCGCCTGGATGCGCTGCTGGAGCGTCTTGAAGCAGGAGAAACCCTGAGCGCGGAAGATCAGTCCTGGGTTGATGCCAAGCTGGATCGCATCGATGAGCTGATGCAAAAGCTGGGTCTTTCTTACGATGACGAGGAAGAAGAGGAAGAAGAAGAAAAGCAGGAAGACATGATGCGCCTGCTGAAAGGCGGCAACTAACGGTTTCACACCGTGGGTCTTCCCGTCCTGCTTATAACCCTTCCGGTTATATGTTATCTGGTGTGGTTATTCGTTAAACTACAGCGGTTGTCGCGGCGACAGAAGTGGCTGCGCAACCGACTTATCACCCGTACTGGGGTTAAGTCGGTACGCCGTACCCGCCAGAGACGCCATCGGAAGGAGTGAGCATGTCAGAGCAGTTAATAGACTGGGACCTGGCCCTGATCCAGAAATATAACTATTCCGGGCCACGATATACCTCGTACCCGACCGCGCTGGAGTTTTCTGAAGACTACGGCACTGAAGCATTTCTAAAGGCCGTGGCGCGTTATCCTGAGCGTCCTCTCTCGCTGTACGTTCACATCCCGTTCTGCCACAAGCTGTGCTACTTCTGCGGCTGTAACAAGGTCGTGACTCGCCAGCAGCATAAAGCCGATCAATACCTCGATGTCTTAGAACAAGAAATTATTCATCGCGCACCGCTGTTCGCCGGACGCCATGTCAGTCAGCTGCACTGGGGCGGCGGCACGCCAACGTACCTGAATAAAGCGCAAATCAGTCGTTTGATGTCGCTGCTGCGTGGCAACTTTAACTTTAACGACGACGCTGAAATCTCGATCGAAGTGGATCCGCGAGAAATTGAGCTGGATGTGCTCGATCATTTACGCGCTGAAGGTTTTAACCGCCTGAGCATGGGGGTGCAGGACTTCAATAAAGAAGTTCAGCGCCTGGTGAACCGTGAGCAGGATGAGGAATTCATCTTTGCGCTGCTGAATCATGCGCGTGAGATTGGCTTTACTTCGACGAATATCGATCTGATTTATGGTTTGCCAAAACAGACGCCGGAAAGTTTCGCCTTCACCCTGAAACGCGTTGCTGAGCTGAATCCAGATCGACTGAGTGTCTTTAACTACGCGCACCTGCCGACGCTGTTTGCCGCTCAGCGCAAAATTAAAGATGCCGACCTGCCCAGCGCGCAGCAGAAGCTGGATATCCTGCAGGAAACCATCTCTTCACTGACCGAAACTGGCTATCAGTTCATTGGCATGGATCACTTTGCCCGTCCGGATGACGAACTGGCCATTGCTCAACGCAAGGGTGTGCTGCATCGTAATTTCCAGGGTTATACCACCCAGGGTGATACCGATCTGCTGGGAATGGGCGTGTCAGCCATCAGTATGATTGGTGACAACTACGCGCAGAACCAGAAAGAGCTGAAGCGCTATTATCAGCAGGTAGACGAGCAGGGGGACGCGCTGTGGCGCGGAATTGCACTGACCCGTGACGACTGCATTCGTCGAGATGTTATTAAGCTCCTGATCTGCAACTTCCGCCTCGACTATGCCACTGTGGAACAGCAATGGGATCTGAACTTCGCTGACTATTTTGCCGAAGACCTGAAACTGCTGGCACCGCTGGCGAAGGATGGGCTGGTGGATGTCGATGAGAAGGGGATTCAGGTCACGCCGAAGGGCCGTCTGCTGATCCGTAATATTTGCATGTGCTTCGATGCGTATCTGCGCCAGAAAGCACGGATGCAGCAATTCTCGCGGGTGATTTAACGCTTTTCCGGGTGGCGCTTCGCTTATCGTGCCTACGAAAATCTCAATATGTAGGTCGGGTAAGCGAAGCGCCACCCGGCGAACCCGCTAGCTGAACAGTCCAACCAGCGCTGCGCACAATACTGCGGCGACCGCAGTTTGTGGCGTATGGCTTTCGACCGCACCGCTCGACAGCAGATTAATGATTGATTCCAGCATGATGACTTCCCCCCGTTAGTCGGGCACGATCATACTTAACTCATCGGAACAGTAAAGCGCAAAATAGCAGCTATTTGCGCTCAATTATTAATCTTTACACAGTGACGATATGTCACTCCATTCCGAGTTCTTTTAGCTTACGCGTCAAGGTATTACGACCCCAACCGAGCAAGCGTGCCGCTTCCTGTTTATGCCCCTGGGTATGACGTAGCGCGGTAGTCAACAGCGTGCGCTCCATCTCTGGTTGGGCCTCAGAAAGCAAGTTTTGATGACCGGAGCGTAATGCCCGATCCGCCCACTGTGCCAATAGCGTTGCCCAACTATCCGGCTGCATATGGGACGGTGCGTCTGGCACAGAGGTTTCAAACAGCTCGGTTGGTAAGTCCTGAATCAGGACTTCCTGCCCGGCGGCCATTACGGTTAACCAGCGGCAGGTGTTCTCAAGCTGACGCACGTTACCTGGCCAGGCCAGACGGGTGAGCGCAGCCTCGGTTTCCGGGTGTAATTGTTTGGCTTCCACCCCCAGTTCGCGGGCGGCCTCCTGCAGGAAATGACGCGCCAGGCGGGGGATATCTTCCCGACGTTCGCGCAGTGGCGGCAGATGTACCCGGATGACGTTCAGGCGATGGAATAAGTCCTCACGGAATTTGCCTTCCTGTACGCGCAGTTCAAGGTTTTGGTGCGTGGCGGCGATAATGCGCACATCCACTTTCACCGGTGCGTAACCACCCACGCGGTAAAACTGTCCATCGGCTAATACGCGCAATAAACGCGTTTGCACGTCCAGCGGCATATCGCCAATTTCATCGAGGAACAGCGTACCGCCGTCTGCCTGTTCAAAGCGCCCCTGACGAATGGTATTCGCCCCGGTAAACGCGCCTTTCTCGTGGCCAAACAGCTCAGATTCGATCAAATCTTTCGGGATTGCCGCCATGTTCAGCGCGATAAACGGCGCTTTGACGCGCGGGCTATGACGGTGCAACGCATGGGCGACCAGCTCTTTACCGGTTCCTGACTCCCCATTAATCAATACGCTGATTGAAGACCGGGACAGGCGACCAATAATGCGAAAGACGTCCTGCATTGCTGGCGCTTCGCCGATGATGTCGGTTGTGGGGCCGTTAATCTGAACATTGCGCGGCTGCTGCTGTTCCTGATAATGACTGATGGCGCGCTCGACCAGCGCCACCGCTTCATCAATATCAAAAGGTTTGGGCAGATAATCAAACGCTCCTTGCTGATAGGCGCTGACGGCAGCATCCAGATCGGAGTGCGCGGTCATTATGATGACCGGAAGCATCGGATGCCGCTGTTTAATCTGTTTTAACAGCGTCAGGCCGTCCATACCCGGCATGCGGATATCCGACAACAGCACGTCCGGCGTTTTGCTGGCCAGCGCGTCCAGTACCTCTTTACCACTTTCAAATGTGGTACAGCTTAGCCCTGCCCCTGCGAGCGCACGTTCAAGCACCCAACGGATGGAACTATCGTCATCAACGACCCAGACTATTCCTCGTTGCATAAACGTCACCTTATTTCCTGATAGGCAGGTAAACCGAGAACTCGGTATGACCCGGCCAACTGGTAAATTCAATTTTGCCGGAATGTTGATCAATCAAATTACGGGCGATAGATAATCCAAGGCCGGTACCGCCTTCGCGACCGCTAACCATTGGGTAGAACAGCGTATCCTGCAAATGCGAGGGAATACCTGGACCGTTATCCTCGACATCAATTCGTGCCGCCAGACGGTAACGCATGCCGTGTAGCGTGAGCTGAAACGCGGTGCGGGTGCGCAGAATGATCTCGCCGCCTTCCGGTCCCAGCGCCTGCAAAGCATTGCGTACGATGTTCAGCAATACCTGCTCGATCTGGTCCGGGTCGTGCAGTAATTCGGGCAGGCTTGGGTCGTAATCCCGGATTAGCGTGACGTTTTCCGGCAGCTCCATCGAGACCAGCGCCACCACGCGTTCCGCCACTTTGTGAATACTTTCCGTGATGTGCATGCCGGGCTGTTGTGGCCCCAGCAGACGGTCGACCAGATTACGCAGGCGGTCCGCCTGTTCAATAATGACTTTGGTATATTCGGTCAGCGCCGGGTCCGGAAGCGCTTTACTGAGAAGTTGCGCCGCACCGCGTAATCCGCCCAGCGGGTTTTTAATTTCATGTGCCAGACCACGCACCAGATCACGGGCGGCAATCTGCTGGGCGTGCTGGAGCTGTTCCTGACTCAGACGGCGCTGGTTATCCATAGGGGCCATCTCCAGCAAGATAAGGCCATCAGGCAGCCTCTGAGCGGTCACAGAGAGGATATGTGAGTGGCTGTCTATCACCAGCGTCACTTCGTTATCCGTAAAGCCCTGGCCTGCTTCCAGGCTCTCTCGCATCAGTCCGATGTTTAAGGAGAAATAACTCAACAGATCGGGAAGCGGTGTACCAAACAGTTTGCGGGAGCTTTGGGCGAGCAACTGCTGTGCCGCCGGGTTGGCGTAATGTACAGCCAGCTCATCGTCGACGAGTAAAATGCTGTTGATTAAAGAATTTAGGATCTGCCCAGCATCGGGCAGCGTGCCGGTTGCCATTCAGCAGTCTCCTGAAAAGTGTTGCACCAATTTAGTGCATTATAGCTTTTTACATCAAAAAAGCGCGAAAAAGCAGGTTGTTAGTGGAGAAAAAAGCCCATCCAGAGATGGGCTACAGATGACTGGCAAACATAGATGCCGGATGGCGGCTTTGCCTTATCCGGCCTACAAGGTAATGTTACCCTCCAGGCCTGATAAGTTTGCGCCATCAGGCGTCCTATCATTCACCATCGATCTCAAGCCTGCCTGAGCAGGCTAAAAGTTCCACGGCAACTCAAACGATTAAACGCTGTAGTACAGCTCAAACTCTACCGGGTGCGGAGTCATGCGCACGCGGTCATCTTCTTCGCGACGCAGCGCAATGTACGCATCGATCGCTTCATTGGTGAACACGCCGCCTGCGGTCAGGAACTCGCGGTCCAGATCCAGTTCTTTCAGTGCTTCTTCCAGAGAACCAGCAACCTGTGGGATCTCTTTCGCTTCTTCCGGCGGCAGGTCGTACAGGTTTTTATCCATTGCTTCGCCCGGGTGGATCTTGTTCTTAATACCGTCAAGACCAGCCATCAGCAGCGCTGCGAAGCACAGGTATGGGTTAGCAGCCGGGTCCGGGAAACGCACTTCGATACGACGCGCTTTCGGAGAAGCAACCACCGGGATACGGATAGACGCAGAACGGTTACGGGCAGAGTAAGCCAGCATTACCGGTGCTTCGTAACCCGGGACCAGACGCTTGTAGGAGTTGGTGGTCGGGTTAGCCAGGGCGTTGATCGCTTTAGCGTGCTTGATTACGCCACCGATGTAGTACAGCGCCTGCTCAGACAGACCCGCATATTTGTCACCGGAGAACAGGTTTACGCCGTTCTTGGACAGGGACATGTGGCAGTGCATGCCGGAACCGTTATCGCCAAACATTGGTTTTGGCATAAAGGTTGCGGTTTTACCGAAACGGTGAGCGATGTTGTGAACGACATATTTGTAGATCTGAATTTCGTCCGCTTTTTTGGTCATGGTGTTAAAGCGGGTCGCGATTTCGTTCTGACCGGCAGTCGCCACTTCGTGGTGATGCGCTTCAACAACCAGGCCCATTTCTTCCATGATCAGACACATGGTAGAACGGATATCCTGAGAAGAATCTACCGGAGGAACCGGGAAGTAACCGCCTTTCACGCCTGGACGGTGACCTTTGTTACCACCTTCGTATTTGGTGGAGGAGTTCCATGCGCCTTCGATGTCATCGATAGCCACGTGGGAACCGGAAATAGTTGCGCCGAAACGGATGTCGTCAAACAGGAAGAATTCTGGCTCTGGCCCGAACAGAACGGTGTCTGCGATGCCGGTAGAACGCAGATACTCTTCAGCACGTTTAGCAATGGAGCGCGGGTCACGGTCGTAGCCCTGCAGCGTACCTGGTTCCAGGATATCGCAACGGATGATCAGGGTAGACTCTTCAAAGAACGGGTCGATGAGAGCAGTAGACGCATCTGGCATCAGAACCATGTCTGATTCGTTAATGCCTTTCCAGCCACCGATTGAGGAGCCGTCAAACATTTTGCCTTCTTCAAAGAATTCGGCATTTACCTGATGAGCAGGAATAGTGACGTGCTGTTCTTTACCTTTGGTATCAGTGAAGCGTAAATCAACAAACTTCACTTCGTGTTCGTTCAGCATCGTCAAAACGTGTTCAGCGGACATACTTACTCTCCCGGATTGGTCATTGTCGTCGTGGTAACGAAGTCTTCAATTCTGCAAAAATTGGCCGTGTCGCCATAAAAAATATAAAGCGAAATCTGTGCCAACTTTTAAATTGCCCCTAAAAGGCGTTATCATGCGCACCATCGTGCAAAGGGGCTGCACCATGAAGGTTGTATTGCACCATTATAGTGCTTTAATGTGAACATTAAGCACCATATTGGTGCAAAGCATGTCAGATTACCCCTTTTAACGCTCCGTGAATGTGATCACAAAGAAACTCTGCAATACTTGTTTGCGGAGGATGTTTGTGATCCTGTTTTGTACTGCGATTAATCCGTGTACAATAACGCGCTATTTCTAAAATGCCTGAGGCAAAGTTGTGATCGAAAATTTGCGTAACATCGCCATCATCGCGCACGTAGACCATGGTAAAACGACCCTGGTAGACAAGCTGCTCCAACAATCCGGTACGTTCGATGCACGTGCTGAAACCCAAGAGCGCGTGATGGACTCCAACGATTTGGAGAAAGAGCGTGGGATTACCATCCTCGCTAAAAACACCGCTATCAAATGGAATGACTACCGTATCAACATCGTTGATACCCCGGGGCACGCCGACTTCGGTGGTGAAGTTGAACGTGTAATGTCCATGGTCGACTCTGTGCTGCTGGTGGTGGATGCAATGGACGGTCCGATGCCGCAGACGCGCTTCGTGACCAAAAAAGCCTTTGCCCATGGCCTGAAGCCAATTGTTGTTATCAACAAAGTTGACCGTCCTGGCGCGCGTCCTGACTGGGTTGTTGATCAGGTATTTGACCTGTTCGTTAACCTCGACGCTACCGACGAGCAACTGGACTTCCCGATCGTTTACGCTTCTGCGCTGAACGGTATCGCGGGTCTGGATCACGAAGACATGGCTGAAGACATGACTCCGCTGTATCAGACTATCGTTGATCGTGTACCGGCTCCGAGCGTAGATCTTGATGGCCCGCTGCAGATGCAAATCTCTCAGCTGGACTACAACAACTACGTTGGCGTAATCGGTATCGGCCGCATCAAACGCGGTAAAGTTAAACCGAACCAGCAGATCACTATCATTGATAGCGAAGGCAAAACCCGTAACGGTAAAGTCGGTAAAGTTCTGACTCATCTGGGTCTGGAACGTATCGAGAGTGATATTGCCGAAGCAGGCGATATCATCGCGATCACCGGTCTGGGCGAACTGAACATCTCCGACACCATCTGCGATCCGCAGAATGTTGAAGCGCTGCCAGCTCTGTCCGTTGATGAACCGACCGTTACCATGTTCTTCTGCGTAAACACCTCTCCATTCTGCGGTAAAGAAGGTAAATATGTTACCTCTCGTCAGATCCTTGACCGCCTGAACAAAGAGCTGGTGCACAACGTTGCGCTGCGCGTTGAAGAAACCGAAGATGCGGATGCGTTCCGTGTATCCGGTCGTGGTGAGCTGCACCTGTCTGTTCTGATCGAAAACATGCGTCGTGAAGGTTTCGAAATGGCGGTTTCCCGTCCGAAAGTAATCTTCCGCGAAATCGATGGCCGTAAACAAGAGCCGTTCGAAAACGTAACGCTGGACGTTGAAGAGCAGCACCAGGGTTCTGTGATGCAGGCTCTGGGTGAGCGTAAAGGCGACCTGAAAAACATGAATCCAGATGGCAAAGGCCGCGTACGTCTTGACTACGTGATCCCAAGCCGTGGTCTGATCGGCTTCCGTTCAGAATTCATGACCATGACTTCCGGTACCGGTCTGCTGTACTCCACCTTCAGCCACTACGACGATGTTCGTGCGGGTGATGTTGGTCAGCGTCAGAACGGCGTACTGATCTCCAACGGCCAGGGTAAAGCAGTTGCGTTCGCACTGTTCAGCCTGCAGGACCGCGGTAAGCTGTTCCTGGGTCACGGTGCTGAAGTTTACGAAGGCCAGATCATCGGTATTCACAGCCGTTCTAACGACCTGACTGTAAACTGCCTGACCGGTAAGAAACTGACCAACATGCGTGCGTCTGGTACTGACGAAGCAACGGTTCTGGTTCCGCCGGTTAAGATGACTCTGGAGCAGGCTCTGGAATTCATCGATGACGACGAACTGGTAGAAGTAACACCAACCTCTATCCGTATCCGTAAGCGTCACCTGACTGAAAACGATCGTCGCCGTGCAATGCGTGGCGCGAAAGAAGAGTAATTAACACTCTTTTTCAGGTAAGCACAAAAAAGCCGCTGGTTATCAGCGGCTTTTTTTATTTCGGAAAGATTAGAAGAAATACTTAGCCCCGACACGAATTTGATTTTGTTCGCGGTGATAAGGTTCTACATTGCGATCTAACCAGCGTAGTTCCAGGTAGGGTAACCAGTGTTCATTGATACGATACTTGAAGGTATTCGTAATCTCCCAGTGATGATCTTTTCCGTTACTGCTATTGAAGTCATTCACTCGAATAAAATAGTGCGGCTCAAAGGTATAGGAAAACTTATCGGTGATGGTAAAGTTCCAGTAATTACCTATTTCATAAGTATCGTTATTATCCTGATCACCGTTTAGATCGGTTGAACTATAGTTATTATGGTTATAACGGTTACGCACGGTAAGATTAAACCACGGGGTAAATTTATAGTTAACATCCAGATAAGCCGCACCACCGGAACCCGTACTCTTATCATTTATCAACCCACCTGGCTGGATAGTTAATTTATCTGTCGGTTTAAATAACGGATACCAGCCCTCTATTTCATTATAGCCGTGTTTTAACTCATCCTTGCGTTGCATTGTGTAGGTGTTGGTGAGCATGATACCCGCGCCCATATCGGAGTTATAGCCAACGCGCATCATCACTTCTATCTGATCTGACGCCAGATTATATGCCTCGCGGTTCTCGACATAGGCACCCGCAAAAACAGAGGTAGAAGCAACCGAAGATAAGAGAATTATTGTTGTTAACTTTTTCATAATAAATTCATTTTTTAAGCGTAGGGAGGCCGCCATCCATTAAGATGGAATAGGCGGCTATTATTTTTATACGTTTACAGCAGAGGTATTATTTTTAGTGGTAACAGGATCCGATAGAGCATTGTTTTTCTTCCGTTGGCTGATTTCCTCAATAATAAAAGCAAAGCGAGTTTCGTTGAGCTTATAAAATAAACCCATCGTGAATGCAGCGATAATGGCCAATCCACAAGGCCAAAGGAAAATAAGCTGACGCAGGCCGAGCAAAGTTGCATCGCTTTGAGTTATGTTGGGGATATAACCGATTTGCGTCAGCATTATGCCCGGCAGGAAACCAGCGAGCGCAGCGGAAATTTTGCGCGAAAAGGTATAACCCGTATACACCGAACCTTCCGCGCGGATCCCTGTTTTCCATTCGCCATAATCGACCGTATCCGGAACCAGCGCCCAGTTCAGGCTGTTAACAAAAGCGGTTCCGAAGAAGGCCATACAGGAGAATGTCACGAACAAAAATGATGTGTTGCCCCAGAAAAAGTTCAGTACATCGCCGATAGCCCATAATGCCAGACCGCCGAGGTAAACCTGCTTTTTACCGAAGCGTTTCACCGCAGCGGGAACCAGCAGTACCCCAACCAGAATGCATCCCATGCTGAAGAACCCCATCCACGACAGCAGATGAATATCATTGAGCACGTACTGGGTGTAGTACACCTGGATTGCCAGCTTGATGTTGAATGCCGCCAGCGTGCATAAGTTGGCGACACACAGCACCAGCAGGGGAGGGTTACGGAAAATGGCACAGAACGATTTGAGAATGCTGGGCTTATGGTGGTCCGGCACAATTTCAATGTAGCGTTCCTTCACTCCGCTGAAACACCACCACATGCTGAACAGCCCGCAGACTGAAAAGATCAGTGCGGCGATCAGATAACCCAGTGAGGATGAACTGACAAATAGCGCTTGAATCGGCATAAAGCCAACGGTGCACAGTAACAGACCAACGGTAGCGCCGCCCTGACGCCAGGCGGCGAGCTGAGCGCGTTCATGCGGGTTTTTAGTGATCGCAGGCACCATCGCGCCGTAGGAGCAGTTCATCAGGCTATAGAACAGACCGAATAGCATAAACAATACCGTCGCCAGCCCAGTTTTTACCGTTAGCGTAAAATCTGTCGCCAAAAACTGCGCGCTGGCAACAACTGCGACAGGAAATGACGCATACAAAATAAAAGGTCTGAATTTACCTTTTGCGCCAATATTACGTCTTGAGTCCAGCAATACACCGGTCAACATATCAGTGAAGGCGGTGAAGAACTTCGCCACCAGAAAGATAATCCCACCGTAATACGCCGGCATCCCTAGTTCATCGGTATAAAATTTAAGCAGATACAGTGTGCCGATACACAGCATCAAATTTGAGCCGAAGTCACCCACTCCGTAGGCGAATTTTTCACGCAGGCTCAGTTTTAGCGTTAGCGGATCATGAAAAGACATAATCGCTCCTCAATAGCGCCCCGTAGAGCGCTATTCATTATTATTATCAAACGGGTTGTTTACGCGCTTCTATCTCTTCAACGATGCGGACATACATCTTCTCGTTAAGGTTGTAGAAACAGCCCATAGCCACAATGGTGATCACCGCTAAAGCGCAGGGATAAATAAAGATCAACTGACGCAAACCTTCGACCGTACTTGCTGATTGCACCACGTTGGGAACGTAGCCGATTTGCGTCAGCATCCAGCCGGGGAAGAATCCTGCCAGCGCTTGTGACACTTTACGAAAGAAGGTGAAACCGGTGTATACCGTGCCTTCAGAGCGTACGCCGGTTCGCCATTCGCCATATTCCACCGTATCGGAGACCAGCGCCCAGTTCAGGCTGTTAACGAATGCTGAGCCGAAGAACGCCAGGCAGGAGAAGGCGACAAAGCTGACGGAACCGCCACCAAAGAAGTAGTTAAGCAAATCCCCTGCAACCCAAATTAGCAAACCGCCAATGTAGACTTTTTTCTTGCCGAAACGCCTAACCATTCCTGGCATCAAGAAGACGCCGATGAAGATACAGCCCATGCTGAAAAAGCCCATCCAGGAAAGGAGGATTGGGTCATTCAGTACGTACTGGGTGTAATAGACCTGAATTGCCAGCTTAACGTTAAATGCGCCAAGCGTACAAAGGTTGGCAACGCACAGAATAAACAGAGGGCGGTTACCGGCGATGGCGCGGAAGGATTGCAATAATCCCGGTTTTTGCGCGGCATCCACGGGTTTCACTTCCACGTAGCGTTCTTTTACCCCGGCATAGCACAGCCACATAAACAGCAGGCCAAACAGCGAGAACAACGTGGCGGCGAAGATATAACCCAGCTGTGAATTGCCTTCGATCAAGTTCATTACCGGTACAAAGCCGACTGTACATAGCAACAAACCAAGGGTTGCGCCCCCTTGTCGCCAGGCTGCCAGTGAAGCGCGCTCGTCCGGATTTTTCGTAATCGCGGGAACCATTGCACCATAGGAGCAGTTCATCATGCTGAAGAACAGTCCGTACAGCATAAACAGCACCGTTGCCATCACCGTTTTACCGGTTACTTCAAACGGTGTACCGACAAAGTTGGCAATCGCCAGCAAGGTAACTGGAAATGCGGCGTAAAGAACGAACGGACGGAATTTCCCTTTCGGGCCGATTTTGCGGCGGGAATCGAGCATAATCCCGGTGCCCATATCGGTAAACGCGGTAAAAAATTTGGCGATAAGGAAAATGATGCCGCCATAAGTACCTGGTAAACCAAGGACATCGGTATAAAACTTGAGTAAATAGAGCGTACCAATGTCCAACAGGATATTGGAGCCTAAATCACCCATCCCATAGGCGAGTTTTTCTTTGAACGGCAAGCGTAGGGTTGCCGGATTAGAGGAATTCTGACTCATTATTATTCTCCATTTGCCCGCGAGTTGCCCCGCGGGCGAGCCGTGTTAGATGTTGCGTAAAGTGGCAAACAGTGACGCCCATTCACTCTTCGCGCGATAAAACACCGGAGGTTTGCCAATAGGCGTATCTACGGTAATTTCACCGCCCTGGTAAGTTTCCCCAGTCCAGACGTTTACCCAGCTATCCTCTGGCAGATACAGCGTCCAGTTTTGCTGGCCCTGTTCGTGAACCGGCGCGACCAGCAAATCTTGTCCCAGCAGATACTGATATTTCAGGGTATAGGTCCGAGCATCGTCTTCGTAATGCAGGAACAGCGGGCGCATCACCGGCAGACCGGTAGCGCTGTTTTGCGCGACAGCCTGTTTTAGATACGGTTTCAGGGTGGTAAAGACGGTGGTCATACGGGCAAAGTGGGCGATGGTTTCAGCATCACCATCAAACTGCCAGTTATCGCCAGGGCGGTTACCTTCGTGGGTGCGCATCATCGGCGTGAAGGCGCTGAAGTCACACCAGCGCAGTAGCAGTTCTTTGCTGCGTTTCATGTCAAACAGGGTGGTGTAGCCGCCGATATCGCTGTGGTGCAGACCGTGACCGGTCATCGCCAGCGACAGCGCCGCAGGAACGACGGAAGCCAGACCGTCGTCGAGGCTCCAGTCAACGTTCTGATCGCCTGCCCACATCATGGTGGAGTACTTCTGGCTGCCGGTGTAGCCCGCACGCATAAAGAACAGGATTTCGCCGAGTTTGCCGGTCTCCTGTAACGCTTCATAGTTGCATTTCGCCCACAGTGCGGGCCAGGCGTTATGCATAATTTCAGCGCTGACGCCGTTGTGCAGATACGTATCGGTTGGCAGGTATTCGCCAAAGTCGGCCATCCAACCGCCGCAGCCCAGCTCAATCATGTTCTTTTTGATGACTTCTTTGAACCAGTCGTAGGCTTCGGGGTTGGTCAGATCGACCACACCGCCGTAAAACTCGCCGAACTCAACCAGATAGTCAGCGCCTGAGGCATCTTTCGCCAGATAACCGCGTTCAGCCGCTTCGGCACAGAGATCTTTGTCGCTGGCGACGTACGGGTTGATATAGGAGAGGAACTGTACACCTTCTTCTTTCCACTGCTTAATACGGTTATCCAGCTGCGGATAGTTGTCGCTGTTCCACTTCCAGTTCCACATCACGCGCTTGCCAAAGGAGGTCATGCGGATCCCGGACCAATCCTGCGCCCAGATGCCGTTTACTTTCACGCCTGCGTTACGCATGGTGTCCAGTTTGTTCTGGCAAATTTCAGTACCGCCCTGAATACCGAGCGTGACGCCATCGTAGATCCAGTCCGGCAGCTCCGGTTGGCGTCCTAACAGCGCAGTCAGTTTTTCCAGCAGAGAGATATAGGTTTCGGCGCACTCAATACGCAGAGTGGTTTTGTCTTCCCACAGAGCGAGTTCGTGATACTCCGGCGCGCTGAAATCGAAATTCATATAGCAACTGTTATCAACGTGGCAGTAGTACTTCTGTGTGCTGACGAAGGTTGGCTGCGGAAAGAAGGTCCAGTAATAGTCACCGCCGGCATTTTCTTTGCAGTCGGCCTGCCAGGTGACATAGCTGTTTTTGTTGCGGCCCACGCCCTGTTCGCTGGTCCACAGCGGGAACGGTTTACCGCGTAAGTCGAAATAAGAGAACTGTTCGCCGCAGCCGTAAATATGATCGTCTGGGTTGGCCGCCAGACGCAGCCAGATACGGTTATGGCTGAGTTCCTCGTTATGGAGGTCGAGCTTCAAACGACCCTGATCATCGGTAGAGATGTGTAGCGTGGCGTTGATGGTATTACCGCGGCTGAAATGTACCAGCCAGCCATCAGGTGACTCGCTAACCGTGGCGTCGGTCAGAGCAATCTTCTCATTGAGCTTGTCTTTGATGCTGAAGTTGCCGCGAAACATGTCAATGTCGGCAACGCCAGTGCCGATCCACAGACAGGGGGTTTCTGTGCTGTGACGTAAAATCAGGCGCTGGTGGTACGTTAAAGCAAATCCATCAGGTAATGATGTGAGTTCTAAGGCGGTTGACCGTTGTTGTAGCGAATTCATTATCGTCTCCGTAAAAATAGGGTAATTCGGTAATTTGTCGGAAATCTGTTATTCACTGCCGATTAAAAAATGCATTTGATGTGTTTCTCCGGGCGCGAGATGAATCAGGCTAATTCCGGAGTTAAAGGCGTCTGGCGGGCAGGTCATCGGTTCAACCGCCAGGCCACGCCGTGCTAATTTTTCGCCGGTGTACACCTGTAGCCAGGGCTGGTGGCTGCGTAAAAAAGTGGACATGTTTTGCGATGGACTGGTTATCCTGACTTCCCACTCAGCGTCAGGTGGCATGGTCCTGAACGTATGATCGATAGTGGTCTGCGCAATGCGTCGCTGCGTTGTGAAATCCCGTTCATCGCATGTTTCTTCACTCGCTGGGAGTGTTAATTCACAGTCATCGATAGGGTGCAGATTGCAGGTCAAGTAGGGATGTGCTCCCGCGCCATAGGGTGCAATTTCGTCACCCACATTCTGTGTCCGAATAATGACGTGCAATCCGCTGTCGGCCTCCAGTCGGTAAATCACCTCTGAAACCAGCGCAAAGGGATAGCCATAAGAGGGCGGAAGAAAAATCGTCAACGACACTTCCGTGTTCGACAGTTGATTAATCTGCCAGTCCCGCCAGGCCAGCAATCCATGGATGGCGGTATGTGAAACAGGGTCGTTAACGGCAAGTTGGAAGGTCTTGCCGTTATGTTGATAGCAGCCATCTGCAACGCGGTTTGGCCAGGGAACCAGCACTTTTCCTAAATGTGCCAGCGGCATCTCTTCCGGCTTATGTGGAATCACAATGTGACGCCCAAGGTGCGTCAATTCTGCTAGTCCAGCACCAACCGTGACGATTTTCGCCTGGAAGTTTCCGGCTTGAAGATGAATGGTTTTTCCACCGTTATGCATGGCTGCTCACCTTGTTACTTATTTAGCGTTGATATCCAGCAGACCGGCAGCCACTGCCGGAGCAAGGCCCGGAGCCAGCGGTAGACGCGGGATCACCAGGCAGTGCAGTAGGTGATAAATGTCCTGCTTACCGTCCCAGACTTTGGTAGTCACCTTGTTATCGGTGTCCAGCTCCTGCCACCATGAACCGGTCTCGTAGTCCATCAGATATGTGATGCAGTAATCCCACCACTTCTGGTACCAGGCTTCGTATTGGCTGTCGCCGGTGAGGGTATACAAGGCATAGGCGGTACCCATGGCTTCGACTATCGGCCAACGCACTCTTTCGCGAACGATGGGTTTACCATCCCAGTCCACCGAATAGACAAAACCATCTGCGCCGTCCGGTGCCCAGGCATCACGGATGGTGGCGTGGAACAAGCCTTTGGCATCTTCCAGCAGCCATTTGGGAGGCGTTTCAAAACGGGCTTCCAGCGCGGCATGCAGATGCAGCATCAGGCGGCCCCATTCGATCCAGTGTCCCGGCGTGCCGCCGTAGGCGCGGAAACGGTGAGCTAGGTTATCCTTGTTGTAATCGCGGATTGGGTTCCACTGTGAATCGAAGTGTTCGTTAACGCGATACTCCCCGCTGCGGGCTACGTCGTGAATAATCACCGAAGCAATTCGCAGTGCGCGATCGAGCCATTTACGGTCATGGGTAACGTCATACACGATCAGGAAAGCCTCGACCGCGTGCATGTTGGCGTTACCGCCGCGGTAATCTTCCGTCTGGCTAAAAGCTTCGTCCCAGGATTCCAGGCACATCTGCTCCTCTTCGCTCCAGAAGTACTTTTCAATCACGTCGATAGCGTCATCCAACAATTGTCTGGCCTGCGGATGACCGGTGGTGACCGCACTTGCCGCACCAAGCAAAACGAAGAAATGCTGATAGCCCTGTTTGGAGGCGTCCATAACGCCTTCATCATTTACGCAGGCGTACCAACCGCCGTAGCGAGTGTCGCGTAACGCACCGTTCAGTGCTTTAATGCCGTGATCGACTAGCTGATATGCGCCAGGACGACCCATTGACGCGGCAACGGAGTAGACGTGCAGCATGCGGGCGGTGATCCACAGATGTGTCCCCATATCTGCTCTGACCTGACCACTGTTTCCCAGCCAGCCAAATCCGGTGGGTACCGCCGCATTCTTACCAAAGTTAAAGATGCGGTCGGTTTCTTGTTCCAGCCAACGGTTGTGGCTTAGGGTGTTGAACCATTTCATTCTTAGATCCTCTTAGCGCCGGGCCATCATTTCGTCGACGATATCGCCCAGGCGTTGTAATTTAGGCGCGGAAACATCGCGCAGCATCAGTTCGGTATCTGGCAGGCCAACAACCGATGACCAGACCGCACGTCCGGCCAGGAAGCCAGATGCGCCTGCGGTCATTGCTACGCTGACTGCGCGCGGGAACAGTTTTTCATCCACACCAGAGGAGAGAATGACCCACGGCATGTTGATGTTCTCATTCAGGCGTTGAGAGGCGCTAAGCAGTTCTTGTTGGGTACCTTTGCCGTACAGCGGCATTTCGACCTTGTAGAGATCGGCACCGCTATCACCCAGCTCTTTTGCGGCATCGATAATGGCCTGTTCGCGATCGAACTTATCGCCACGACGCGGCGGACGAACAACCGGCTCGATGATGCTCAGTAAGCCATTGGAATGGCATAACTCATTGAATTCTTTCACCATGTCCAGACGCTGTTGGGCATCTTCATCGCTACGCCATAGCACCAGCAGTTTGAGAGCCTTAGCACCATCTTGCTTCACGGCCTGCGGGTTGATTTTTTTATCAATCACCACGCTATCGACCGGAATACCGTTACCCGGAATGAACTCATCAGCGGCCACAATCATGGCGCAGCTTTTGGCGACAGCGTTTTGCTCTACAACCTGGCGGTAGCAGAACTGCTGATCGACCAGAATGGCGGAGGCATAGGGGGACAGGATCTTCGCCGCATTGACTTTGAAATCGGTCAGCACGCTGTCATTGACCGGGGATTTTGCACCCGCTGCGGCAAACATTAAGCGCATGGCTTCGCGCTGATCGACCGCCAGCATGGCAAAACCGCCAGAAGCTCGGGTGATATCTTTCAGGGTGTACTTCGTCATTGTTCAGTCCTTACTTATCTGTGTGTTTATTTAGCCCGGCGGATGCGCGAACCTGTTCGAGAATTGCCGTCCAGTCTTCCCGGCCACGGCCAGCGGCGCGTGCCTGGTTATAGACTTCGCGGGAGGCGGCGCCGAGCGGCATCGGCACATGCAGTTGGTTGGCAACGTCCAGGGCGATGCCAAGATCCTTGTGAGCTAAATCGATCATAAAGGCCGGGGAAAGATCGCCTTTCAGCACTTTGTTTGGCCAGGAGGTGGTGAAGTGGCCTTTCCCGGCGGGGGTGCCGCTCATAACTTGCAAGGCCACATCAAAGGAGAGGCCAAGTGCCTCGCACAACACGGCTGCTTCGGCAGAAAGAGCGTTCAGTGCGATACTCATGTAGTTGTTGATGAGTTTCACGCGGATCCCCATGCCGGGACCCCCTGCATTGATCAATTCATTACCCATCGCCATCAGAACCGGTGCGGCGCGTTCTACCTGCTGTGCCGTTCCGCCTGCCAGCAGCAACAGTGTTCCCGCGATAGCGTGATCGGAGGTGCGTCCAACCGGGCAATCCATCATGTCGAAACCTTTGGCACGCATATCAGCGATAAGCTTGTCGGTTTGCAGTGGATGAATGGTCGACATATCAATCACTAATTCCTGTGGGGAGAGGCTTTCACAGATACCTTGCTCTCCGAACAGTACGCTACGCACCAGATCGCCGTTTGGCAGCATGGTGATGACAAATTCGGCCCCTTTTGCTGCCTGAGCCGGGTTGCTGGCAGGCTGTGCTCCTTTTTCCACCAGGCGCTGAACAGCATCCGGGTTAACGTCAAAGACGCTGAGTTGATGACCCTGCTTCAGCAAGTTGCTCGCCATGGGTGAACCCATCTGACCTAATCCGATAAATGCTATAACTGCCATAACGTTCTCCTGAGACGTGGATGTCATTTTTTGTCATTTAAGGTCGTTTGTTTTTGTCTGTTTTTGATCGTATTTGTAATTTATGGTCAAAAAATTGACAGCCGTCACTTTTTAAACATTTTGTGAAATTAAAATGATCCCATCTTGAAATGCCTAAGGAATGACCATGATTCGTATTGCTTGTGTAGGTATTGCCGTGATGGATCGCATCTATTACGTGGAAGGTTTACCGACCGAAGGAGGTAAGTATGTGGCTAAGCGTTATACGGAAGTGGGCGGCGGGCCTGCTGCAACGGCCGCAGTGGCTGCAGCGAGGCTGGGCGCGCAGGTGGACTTTATTGGCCGTGTGGGCGATGACGACACCGGAAATAGCCTGCTGGCGGAGCTGGAATCCCTGGGGGTAAACACCCGCTACACCCGGCGCTACGCGGGGGCAAAGTCTTCGCAATCGGCAATTATGGTTGATGTGCAAGGGGAACGGATTATCGTTAACTATCCCAGCCCGGATTTATTGCCGGATGCTGATTGGCTCAATGAGATCGATTTTTCCCAGTGGGATGTGGTGTTGGCGGATGTTCGCTGGCACGAAGGGGCCAGGCAGGCGTTCGCGCTGGCGCGTCAGGCGGGAGTGATGACGGTACTGGATGGCGACGTAACGCCACAAGATATCAGCGAGCTGGTGGCGCTAAGCGATCATGCTGCATTCTCTGAACCTGGACTGGCGCGTTTAACCGGGATAAACGATTCTGTCGCTGGACTGAAACAAGCACAAACGCTCACAAATGGACATGTTTACGTAACGCGGGGAAGTGAAGGCTGTGACTGGATAAAAAATAATACGTTGCAGCATCAATCTGGATTTAAAGTCGATGTTGTGGATACTACGGGAGCTGGAGATGTTTTCCACGGTGCGCTCGCATTCAGCCTGGCCGGCGGCGATGCTCCAGAAGAGGCCGTCAGGTTTGCCAGTGGGGTTGCTGCGTTAAAATGCACTCGCCCGGGAGGAAGGGCCGGAATCCCTGACTGTGATCAAACCCGATCTTTTCTGTCACTTTTTGTATAAAATGCCAGGGCAATGGTTTTTCGAGGAAATTTCATGAGTCTTACCGAACTGACCGGTAACCCGCGACACGATCAACTGCTTATGCTGATTAGCGAGCGCGGTTATATGAATATCGACGAGCTGGCCAGCCTGCTGGACGTGTCCACGCAAACCGTGCGTCGTGATATTCGTAAACTCAGCGAGCAGGGATTAATTACGCGTCATCATGGTGGCGCGGGCAGAGCTTCCAGCGTGGTGAATACGGCGTTTGAGCAGCGTGAAGTCTCCTGGACGGAAGAGAAAAAAGCCATCGCGGAAGCGGTGGCTGATTACATTCCCGATGGGTCAACGGTGTTTATTACCATTGGCACCACCGTTGAGCAGGTGGCACGCGCGCTGTTAAACCATAATCATTTGCGCATTATCACCAATAGCCTGCGTGTGGCGCACATTCTGTATAACAACCCGCGTTTTGAAGTCATGGTACCGGGGGGAACGTTACGCCCGCATAACAGTGGCATCATTGGCCCTTCTGCCTCGGCATTTGTCGCTGATTTTCGGGCCGACTACCTGGTTACCAGCATTGGCGCGATCGAAAATGATGGTGCGCTGCTGGAGTTTGATGTCAACGAGGCCAGCGTAGTGAAGACGATGATGGCCCATTCAAGGCATATTCTGTTAGCTGCGGATCATACGAAATACACGGCTTCTGCCGCGGTAGAAATTGGTAACGTGTCTCAGGTGACCGCGCTATTTACCGATGAATATCCAGGCCCGGCACTGCATAATTTACTTCAGTCACAGCAGGTGGAAATTGTGCAAGTGAGTCCTTCACAGGATGATGCTCTGGCAGTGTAATTCTCCCCCAATGATGGCTCGATAAGTTCGTAGCCATCACTCTCGCATAGTCAAACTTCTCCTTTCCCGCTACAGTTATTCATCCACGGCGAATAAGGAGAAGGGCATGCTCTATATCTTTGATTTGGGGAATGTGATTGTCGATATCGACTTCAATCGCGTGTTAGGTACTTGGAGCGATCTGAGCCGTGTACCGCTGGCTTCGTTAAAGCAAAGTTTCACCATGGGAGAGGCTTTTCACCAGCACGAGCGAGGTGAAATAACGGATGAAGCCTTTGCCGAAGCGCTATGTCATGACATGGCGCTACCGCTAAGCTATGAGCAGTTCTCCCACGGCTGGCAGGCCGTTTTTGTTGCCTTGCGTCCTGAAGTCATCGACATCATGCAAAAGCTGCGTGAGCAGGGGCATCGGGTGGTCGTCTTGTCGAATACTAACCGTCTGCACACGACGTTTTGGCCGGACGAATACCCCGAAATCCGTCAGGCTTCTGACCATATTTACCTTTCCCAGGATCTGGGCATGCGTAAACCGGAAGCGCGGATTTACCAGCATGTCCTGCAGTCTGAAGGTTTTTCTGCGCATGAGGCGGTATTTTTCGACGACAATGCCGATAATATTGAAGGGGCTAATCGGTTAGGGATTACCAGCATCCAGGTTGTCGATAAAACGACCATTCCGGACTATTTCGCGAAGTTGCTATGCTAAAAAATGTTCAGCAACAAGCCAGGCACCATACGCGTCCTGTTCGGGCCTGGCTGAAGCTACTATGGCAGCGGATTGATGAGGACAACATGACGACGCTGGCAGGGAATCTTGCCTATGTCTCATTACTCTCATTAGTGCCGCTTATTGCCGTAGTTTTTGCGCTTTTCGCTGCATTTCCGATGTTTTCTGACGTCAGCGTCCAGCTACGTCATTTCATTTTCGCAAACTTTATCCCGGCGACGGGAGATGTCATTCAGCGTTATATCGAACAGTTCGTTGCCAACTCGAACAAAATGACCGCCGTTGGGGCGTGCGGGCTGATTGTGACAGCGCTATTACTGATGTATTCCATTGATAACGCGCTGAATACTATCTGGCGCAGCAAGCGTACTCGGCCTAAAGTTTACTCTTTCGCCGTTTACTGGATGATTTTAACGCTGGGGCCACTGCTGGCGGGGGCCAGTCTGGCGATCAGCTCTTATCTGTTGTCATTGCGCTGGGCCAGCGATCTCAACACGGTGATCGATAACGTCCTGCGTATTTTCCCGCTGGTGCTTTCCTGGCTCTCGTTCTGGCTGCTTTACAGCATCGTACCGACTACGCGTGTACCTAACCGTGATGCGGTTATTGGCGCCTTTGTGGCCGCAGTGTTGTTCGAAACCGGAAAGAAAGGATTTGCGCTCTATATCACGATGTTCCCGTCTTATCAGCTCATTTACGGTGTCCTGGCGGTGATCCCCATTTTATTCGTCTGGGTATACTGGACCTGGTGTATCGTCTTGCTAGGCGCGGAAATAACTGTCACTCTCGGGGAATACCGCAAACTTAAACAAGCCGCAGAACAAGAAGAAGCAGAGCAACCATGATTGCATTAATTCAGCGCGTAACCCGTGCCAGCGTCACCGTGGAGGGCGAGGTGACGGGTGAAATTGGCCCAGGACTTTTGGTCCTGTTAGGTGTCGAAAGGGATGATGACGAACAGAAAGCGAACCGCCTGTGCGAGCGCGTACTCGGCTATCGAATCTTTAGCGATGCCGAAGGCAAAATGAACCTTAACGTGCAGCAGTCAGGGGGCAGCGTGCTGGTGGTTTCACAGTTCACGCTGGCGGCAGATACCGAACGCGGCATGCGCCCGGGGTTTTCAAAAGGGGCTGCGCCCGATCGTGCAGAGGCGCTGTATGAGTACTTTGTTGAGCGTTGCCGCCAACAGGAAATGAATACGCAAACCGGTCGATTCGCTGCGGATATGCAGGTTTCACTGGTTAATGATGGCCCCGTGACGTTCTGGTTACAAGTATGAACCAGCTACCGGTGTGGCCGCGGACAACAAGAGAGAATACGACGATGTATCACCTTCGAGTACCGCAAACAGAAGAAGAATTGGAGCGTTACTACCAGTTTCGCTGGGAGATGCTGCGTAAACCGTTGCACCAGCCTAAAGGCTCCGAACGGGATGCCTGGGATGCGATGGCGCATCACCAGATGGTGGTGGACGAAGAGGGGAATCTGGTCGCAGTAGGACGTCTGTACATCAATGCGGATAACGAAGCCTCCATACGCTTTATGGCCGTTGACCCCTCCGTGCAGGAGAAAGGGTTGGGCACGCTGATGGCGATGACCCTGGAGTCTGTGGCGCGTCAGGAAGGGGTAAAGCGCGTAACCTGTAGCGCCCGTGAAGATGCGGTCGAATTTTTCGCCAAGCTGGGGTTTGTGAGCCAAGGAGAAATCACCACGCCGCAAACCACGCCGGTGCGTCACTTTTTGATGATTAAACCCATCGCGACGCTGGACGACATTCTCCATCGCGGGGACTGGTGCGGACAGCTACAGCAAGCCTGGTACGAACATATTCCATTGAGTGAGAAAATGGGTGTGCGCATTCAGCAGTATACCGGGCAGAAATTTATCACCACGATGCCCGAGACGGGCAATCAGAACCCGCACCATACGCTGTTTGCCGGGAGCCTGTTTTCACTGGCGACGCTAACGGGCTGGGGGCTAATCTGGCTGATGCTACGCGAGCGTCATCTCGGCGGGACGATAATCCTTGCTGACGCGCATATACGGTACAGCAGGCCGATCACCGGGAAACCTACAGCCATCGCCGATCTGGGCTCGCTGAGCGGAGACCTGGATCGTCTGGCAAGAGGTCGTAAGGCGCGCGTTCAGATGCAGGTCGGGGTATTTGGCGACGACACGCCGGGCGTGGTGTTTGAAGGCACCTACATTGTGCTACCCGCAAAACCGTTTGGCGCGTATGAAGAAGGCGGGAACGAGGAAGAGTAAGTCAGAGGGTATCTTCTCTACTCGATGAATGCGTCTGCCGGAAGATTAAAGCGTTCTGCAAGCGCTTTAATATGGCTTACAGTCAGTGCTCTGCGACCATTTAAGATGTTGCTGACGTTCGATTTTGAACCGAGTTCGTTGGCAAGGTCTGATGCTTTGAGACTGTATTGGTCCATGAGCGTACGCAATACTGAAACGCCAGAGGGTGTTTTCTCCAGGTGTTGGTTGAGTGCTTTGAATTCCGGCGCATGTTTTTCATATTTACTGATTCGGGCACAGAGCAATTCAAATAGTGGGTTTTCAAGATCGTCGTGGTCGACCAGATACTCCACTAGCGCAAGTGCCCTGCGATACTCAGTGTCATTTCGGTCTTCCCCCAACAGTGGGATGGTTTTTACCGCATCGCTGAAGGTATCAACAATCTTTTTTGCGCTGGCTGTATCCATATGACGATGCGTTCTCATTCTTTATTACCCCGATAATATGCTGTCAGTTTGTCATATTCGGCATGGGAAACGATATGTTTGACAAATATCTTATGTGACCTGAAATCTATGTAGGAGATGAGTCTTAGGCTGTTACCAGAAACATCAATCACCCACCATTTATCTCTGTACTTAAAATTATCCAGTGAAGGAATATACTGCTTCATCTCTTCAGGCTGAATGAATGTTTTTTTCTCCAAAACATTCAGTAAATCAGCGAGAGCAAGCTGATGATTTGGATACATGAGCATTGCCTCGTTAAAAGGTTTTCGGCTGATAACATGCAAGGTGTAGTTCCATTACAAGGTTTTCAACCTGAAAACAAAATAACGCAACGCAATTAAGTTTACAAGATGAAAACACTATATTAATTAAGCATGTCTTATTGCTGTAGAATTTATGGCGCGCCAGGCAACATCCCGCATTGCGCTTCGTGCCGCTTGACTCACCCCTGCTAGCTGGAAAAATCCGTGGATAACACCGAGATAGCGTTGGCAGGTGCAATCCACGCCCTGCTCCTGGAACTGTTGATACAGGGCCTCACCTTCATCTCGCAGTGGGTCGAATTCAGCTGTAATGATGTGCGTGGGCGGTAAACCGTTGAAGTCTTCGCGCCAGAGCGGGCTGACTTCGGGATGCAATGGATCGGTTTGCGGCATATACATCTCGTAGCCCGACAGCAGTGTGTCGCGGGTGATAATGTAATCCTGTCCATTATGGTCATAGCTCGCAAAGCTGGCGGTTGCATCCAGCATCGGGTAGATCAGCATAAGCTGCGCAGGTTGCCATTGCCTGGTAGCTTTCAGGCGTAGTGCGGTGACCAGCGCCAGATGCCCGCCAGCGCTGTCGCCAGCCAGCGTAATGTTGTCCCGGTCTACTCCCAGTTTCTTGGCATACTTCCAGATAATATTGGCCCCCGATTCAGCATCGTTATGTGCTGTCGGGAAGATGTGCTCTGGTGCGAGGCGATACTGCACCGCAATGACCCGACAGCCGCTGTACCAGGCGAGTTGCCTTAGCTGGTTATCATGAGTGGTAAATCTGCCGCTGACAAAGCAGCCGCCGTGATAATAGATAACGCAGGGGAGATTTCCCGTGCAGCCCCGCGGCGAAACTACGCGAAACATCATGGCATCGAGTTCAATATCTTCAACCTGTACGCGGGTTTCAGTGTCTCCGGCCAGGACCGTGCTGGCGATGTAGCCTGCTCTCCGGTCATCAATATTCTGCTCGCGCGAAGAAGGGCGTCCCGCCGCGATAAATGCTTCAACCAGCTGTGCAATCCCGCTTTCCAGTGCCATTTTCACATCTTCTTATCTGTATGGATATACAGGTTTATAACCTGGATAACTAAGAATGAAAATGGGAAAAATGGGGGTGGTTATGATTCTGGAAAGCTGCTCGCAGATTAAATACCGTCATTGGTTTCTGCTGTTTGAATTCTGTATTGTGAGGAAAATGTACTATACGCCATTGACGTATAGTTAATTTCTATTAATATAGTCCAATGGCGTACTAAAATGCTATTCATAGAAACGGAAATCTTCACTGAAGACGTCAAAAAATTACTGGATGATGATGAATACCGTAGATTACAGATATTCCTTGCGATTCAGCCTGATTGTGGCGATCTGATACAAGAAACGGGCGGACTGAGAAAGGTTCGCTGGAGAGCGCGAGGGAAAGGCAAACGTAGCGGTGTGAGGATTATTTACTTTCATCAAATCAGAAAATCACAAATTCGATTGTTGCTGATTTATCAGAAAGGGATCAAGGATGATCTGACTCCACAAGAAAAAGTGCTGCTGCGTATGTTGAATGAGAGGTGGTAAATGGATAAGGCACTATTTGAGCGATTAACTCAAAGTATGGTTCAGATGAATGAGATCGCTGAAGGAACGCGACAACCTTCCCGTACCTTTCATATTGACGCCATGAAAATAAAGGAAATTCGCCAGTCTTCAGGATTATCACAGACTCGTTTCGCAGATTTGATATCGGTAAGCGTGGATACGTTGCGAAATTGGGAGCAAGGGCGTCGTTCACCGACCGGTCCAGCAAAAGCGTTGTTACGTGCTATTGCCAATGATCCAAAACATGTCATTCAGGCACTAAGATAATCCCCGGCAGTTTGGTTCAATTGCCGGGGGAAGATCTTAAAACTTACTCCCCTTCACCTGGGAACAGGAACGGGTTGATAGAGCTGCGGGCAAAGCCCTCTTGCTCCATGTGCGCGTCCAGCATCAGTGAAGCGAGATCGTCAGCCACGGCTTCAACTTTAGGGTCCTTTTCCTGATAGAGAATCTTCAGATAAGTCCCACAGTCGCCGCAGCTTTCAGCTTTAATTGCCGCCTGTTCGTTATCCAGCGACCAGTAGTTCAAATCACGGCTTTGCTCGCAGTTGCTGCATTTCACGCGCACCACGTGCCACTCGGTTTCACACAGGTTGCAGTGCAGATAACGCAGCCCCTGAGTGGTACCGATTTGCACCATGCTGGAGACCGGCATTGAACCACACACCGGGCAGTACTGACGCTGTTCACCGTATTCCGCACGGGCTTTGCCGGGGATCAGGCTTGCCATCTGCGCCCAGTAGAGCGACAGGGCAGCCCAAATGAACGGCGCTTTATCGCTGCTGACGGAGGCGAAATCAGAGGCAAACAGCGCGCTGGCCATCAGCTCCAGTTCCTGTTCTGAGGCTTTTTCCAGATTTTCGATCACGGCAAGCGCAGGACCGCTCATTTCTGGTTTCAGCTCAGCAATTAACGACTGCAGCAGTTTTTGCCAGTGCTTGTCGCGCGGCAGGACGTGGATATCCAGCGGCGGTTTGCCCTGATCGTTCGCTTCTTTGATGCGATCGGTCAGATCCATCTGCAGCGGATGGTCGTACAACACCACTTCCTGCGCGTGGGCAATCAGCGCGGCAAAGCGCAGATAATCGCCCAGCGGGTTGTTCTCGGCCAGCTCGCGCAGGCGCTCAGCGCGGCGGTTATACAAATTTTTGAGTCTGGGGAATAATAACGGCGGAATCATATCCGCCGTGCGTTTCTCGCTCTTCTCCAGCTCATCTTGCGGGATTATGCGAATACTCATTCAGATGACTTTTCCTGTTTCTGGCGGACTTCACGGTACCAGCGTGGGTGATGTTTCTTCGCCCATGAACTGGTAACCCATCCTTCCACCATCGCGGTAATGGTGCCTTTCACCCAAAGGGCGGCGTAAATGTGCACCATGATAACCACAATTAACGCTACTGCGGCAAATGAATGCAGCATTAACGCGAATCGGATCACCGGGATTGAGAAAGCAGGCGCAAAATACGGACGCCAGATGACCACTCCGCTCACCAGCAACAGGACCAGGAAGATAATCGCCGCCCAGAATACGCATTTCTGGCCGAAGTTATAACGTCCCGTGTCACCTACTTCCTCGTTGACGACAATCTTACGAATATTCTTCGCCCAAAAGATATCATCCCGATTGATTAGATTGTGGTGCCAGTAACGGAAAAACATGATGATAAACGAGGCAAACATGATCACGCCGACAAACGGGTGCACAATTCGCGCCAGTTGTGGAGTGCCCATGATGTGCATCAGCCAGTTAAAAGACGGGAAGAGAAAGCCCATCCCGCTCACCGCCGCCAGAATGAAGCAGAAGGCGGTGATCCAGTGGTTGATGCGTTCCGGCGCCGTGTAGCGCACGATGGTGTCACGTCGTTTCATTTGCGCACCTCGTCGTCTTTTTCATGCAGATTGTCTTCTTCCTCTTCCGCACGGTTCGGGCCTACGCCGACGTAGTGGAAGATGCTGGCCGCAAATGTCGCTGCAAAGCCGACGGCTGCGAGGGGTTTCCAGATGCCTTTCCAGAACTTAACGGTAGCGCTGATCTCCGGGTTCTCCGGCAGGCCGTGATACAGATTTGGCTTGTCAGCATGGTGCAATACGTACATCACGTGCGTCCCGCCAACACCCGCCGGATCGTACAGACCCGCGTTTTCGTAACCACGCGTTTTCAGCTCCGCCACGCGCTCGCCTGCCAGCGTTTTCATCGACTCTTTGGTGCCGAAATGAATGGCGCCGGTTGGACAGGTTTTCACGCAGGCCGGTTCTTGCCCGACCACAACACGGTCAACGCACAGCGTACATTTGTAGACGCGGTTGTCTTCCGGATTGAGGCGCGGCACGTCGAACGGGCAGCCCGCGATGCAGTAGCCACAGCCGATACACTGCTCAGACTGGAAGTCGACAATACCGTTGGCATACTGAATGATTGCGCCTTCAGCCGGACACGCCTTCAGGCAGCCCGGATCGGCGCAGTGCATACAGCCATCCTTGCGGATAAGCCATTCCAGTTTGTCGTTTTGTTCCACTTCCGAGAAGCGCATCACCGTCCAGGATTTGGCGGTCAAATCGGCCGGGTTGTCGTACACCCCAACGTTGTTGCCCACTTCATCACGGATGTCGTTCCATTCAGAACACGCCACCTGACACGCTTTACAGCCGATACAGGTGGTGACGTCGATAAGCTTCGCCACTTCTTCCTGATGGTCCCGCGCCTGAGGCGCGGGGGTGAAACCGTTAGTGGCGGAACGACGAATGATGTCTTGCGATTGATAAGCCATAGGTCGTCTCCGTTACACCTTTTCCACGTTCACGAGGAAGGACTTAAATTCCGGCGTCTGCGTGTTCGCATCACCGACGAATGGCGTTAACGTGTTAGCGATAAAGCCTTTTTTCGCCACACCTTCGTAGCCCCAGTGAATCGGAATACCGATAGTGTCGATATCCTTACCGTTAGCCTTCAGCGTGCGAATACGTTTGGTCACCACAGCCTTGGCCTTAATGTAGCCGCGATTAGAGGAGACTTTGACGGTATCGCCGTGGGAGATACCGAGCTTATTCGCCAGCTTCTCGCCAATTTCCACAAACTGTTCCGGCTGAGCGATGGCATTCAGCAGCGCATGCTTGGTCCAGTAGTGGAAGTGCTCGGTCAGACGGTAGGTTGTACCGACGTACGGGAACTTATCTGCTTTACCCAGTGCTTCTTCGTCACCTTTAAAGATGCGCGCGGCAGGGTTAGAGATAACGTTCGGGTGCAGCGGGTTAGTCCCCAGCGGTGTTTCAAACGGCTCGTAGTGTTCCGGGAACGGACCTTCCGCCATCTTATCGATAGCAAACAGGCGTCCCATCCCTTCCGGCTGCATGATGAACGGCCCTACGTTGCTGCCAGGTGCGGCGGCACTGTAGTCCGGAATATCCATCCCGCTCCACTTCGCCCCATCCCATTTCAGGATCTGACGTTTTGGATCCCACGGATTCCCCTGCGGATCAGCGGAGGCGCGGTTATACAGAATGCGTCGGTTAAGCGGCCATGCCCAGGCCCAGCCCAGCGTATTACCAAGGCCTGACGGGTCGGCGTTATCGCGACGTGCCATCTGGTTGCCTTCCGGCGTCCAGCTACCGGCAAAAATCCAGCAGCCGCTGGAGGTCGTGCCATCGTCACGCAGTTGGGCGAACGAGCTAAGCTGTTGGCCTTTCTTGACGATAACCGCACCGGTTGCCGGGTCGGTAATGTCGGCCAGCGCTTTACCGTTGCTCTCCATCGCCACTTCTTCCGAAGCCGGTTCGTGCGGGGTGGAGTAGTTCCAGGTCATGCTCAGCACCTGTTCCGGGTTCGCGCCACCTTGCTCGGAATACATCTTGCGCAGGCGAAGGAAGATACCGGCGAGGATTTCGCCATCGGTAACGGCAATCCCCGGGGCATCAGCGCCTTTCCAGTGCCACTGCAGCCAGCGGCCGGAGTTGACGATAGAACCGTTCTCTTCGGCGAAGCAGGTGGATGGCAGACGGAATACTTCGGTCTGGATTTTCGACGGATCAACATCGTTCGACTCACCGTGGTTCTGCCAGAAGGTGGAAGTCTCAGTGTTGAGTGGGTCGATAGTGACCAGGAACTTCAGTTTGGACAGTGAAGCCACAACTTTGTTTTTGTTCGGGAATGACGCGACCGGGTTAAAGCCCTGGCAGATATAGCCATTCACTTTGCCCTGATTCATCATCTCGAAGTACTGCAGGACGTCGTACCCTTTATCCCACTTCGGCAGCCAGTCGAAGCCCCAGCTGTTTTCCGCTGTCGCTTTATCGCCAAAGAAGGCTTTCATCATCGAAACGAAGAATTTCGGGTAGTTGCCCCAGTAGTTCACCTGACCTTCCAGCAACGGTTTTGGCGTGTTGGCGGCAAGGTAGGTTTGCAGGTCAGTCTGTTTCTCGCTTGGCAGCGTCATATAGCCTGGCAGGCTTTGTGACAGCAGGCCTAAGTCGGTCAGGCCCTGAATGTTGGAGTGACCGCGCAGGGCGTTAACACCGCCGCCTGCCATCCCCATGTTGCCAAGCAGCAACTGGATCATCGCCATGGTACGGATGTTCTGTGCACCCACGGAGTGTTGCGTCCAGCCCAAGGCGTACAGGAACGACGCGGTTTTATCTTTGGCGCTGGTTTCTGCGATGTACTCACAGACCTTCAGGAAGTCGGCCTTTGGCGTACCGCAGATGTTTTCTACGACGTCCGGCGTGTAGCGGGAGACGTGCTGTTTCAGCAGGTTCCACACGCAGCGCGGATGTTGCAGTGTGACGTCGCGTTTGGCGAAGCCTTTTTCATCCAGCTCGTAGTTCCAACTGGTTTTGTCATACTTGCGTTTGTCCGCGTCGTAGCCGGTGAACAGGCCATCTTCGAAACCGTAATCCTCACGCACGATCAGGCTGGCGTTGGTATAGGCCTCAGTATATTCGCGGTTGAATTTTTCGTTGTTCAGCAGGTACAGCAAAACGCCTGACAGGAAAGCAATGTCAGTACCGGAACGAATCGGCGCATAGAAATCAGCCACCGCAGCGGTTCGCGTAAAGCGTGGATCGATAACAATCAGCTTCGCGCCGTTGTGAATTTTGGCTTCCATCGCCCAGCGGAATCCGACCGGGTGAGCTTCAGCGGCGTTACCGCCCATCACCACGACGAGGTTGGCGTTTTTAATGTCGACCCAGTGGTTGGTCATCGCACCGCGACCAAATGTTGGAGCAAGACTTGCTACCGTTGGTCCGTGTCAGACGCGTGCCTGGTTGTCGACCGCGAGCATACCGAGCGCGCGGGAGAATTTTTGCGTTAAATAGCCGGTTTCGTTACTGGAAGCGGAAGCACACAGCATTCCGGTGGAAAGCCAGCGGTTAACGGTTACGCCTTCAGCGTTTTGTGCAACGTAGTTAGCGTCGCGGTCTTCTTTCATCAGCTTAGCGATGCGATCAAATGCCTCATCCCAGCTAATCTGTTGCCACTTATCTGAGCCTGGTGCGCGATATTCCGGGAATTTCAGGCGGCTTTCGGAGTGGATGAAGTCCACAAGTCCTGCCCCTTTCGGGCACAATGCGCCACGGTTCACCGGGTGATCCGGGTCCCCTTCGATATGGAAGATGGATGCTTTGGCGTTTTTTGCGCCGTCACCGAGGCTGTACATTAACAGTCCACAGCCAACGGAACAGTAAGTGCAGGTGTTACGGGTTTCGCGGGTGCGCAGCAGTTTATATTGCCGTGTTTCCGCGAGCGCTACGCCGGGTGCAAAGCCCAGTGCCGCTGCCGTGGTGCCTGCCATACCGCCAGCGCAGATCTTAAAGAACTGCCTTCTGCTGACCTGCATGGTTCGCTCCTTGTTTCGACATTGTCACGTTCCCTTCGCTTTTCTGTAACGCGAACGCGAGGGAAGTGGTTGTTATTTTTCTTTGCGGACGGGACCGCAAAGGTCCAGAATTGAGTGAATTTCCCTCCGTCCAGGAGGGATTTGTAAAGAATACCACAATGTTGGTATGCGTGTTCCAATATGGTTAAAAGAAAGTGAATAAGATTATTCAAGAAAACATCAAGAATGTGACATCTCTGACAGGATCGCGCCAGTTGACCCTCTGGAAGCGCGAGGATTTGCAACATCCTCAGCCTGATGAGGTAGCTGAAGAAGTGCCTGTTGCGCTGGTATACAACGGGATTTCGCACGTGGTGATGATGGCATCACCGAAAGATCTTGAGCACTTCGCGATGGGTTTTTCACTTTCTGAAGGCATTATTGAGTCCCCGCAGGATATCTACGGAATGGACGTAGTGCCTTCCTGCAACGGATTGGAAGTGCAGGTTGAACTGTCCAGCCGTCGCTTTATGGGGCTGAAGGAGCGTCGTCGCGCGCTGGCCGGTCGCACCGGTTGCGGCGTTTGTGGCGTGGAGCAGCTCAATGACATTGGCAAGCCGGTCCAGCCGCTGCCGTTTACCCAGACATTCGATCTGGCGAATCTTGATAACGCTTTACGACATCTCAACGATTTTCAACCCGTGGGGCAACTGACAGGCTGCACGCACGCGGCTGCCTGGGTACAGCCGTCAGGTCATCTGGCGGGCGGGCATGAAGATGTTGGACGTCATGTTGCGTTGGATAAACTGCTGGGACGACGTGCAATCGAAGGGGAAACCTGGCAACAGGGCGCGGTATTAGTCTCCAGCCGAGCCAGTTATGAGATGGTGCAGAAGTCGGCGATGTGCGGTGTGGAGATCCTGTTTGCTGTTTCTGCGGCGACAACGCTCGCCGTGGAAGTTGCCGAACGTTGTAACCTGACGCTGGTGGGTTTTTGCAAACCGGGCAGGGCGACGATCTATACGCATCCGCAACGTCTGGTCGCGCTGTGACGCCACCAGGCGGCCAGAATACTGCCGGAAAATGCCAGTTCCATGATTACGGCAACTGGCGAGCAAACAATCACATTGTTCAGCAGCCAGCACAGGCTGCCACACAAGGTGTATCCCCGTAATTTTCCGCTGCGTTTTTGAAATGACGCAAAGGTCATCAGCAGGCTTCCCATCAGCGGCAAAATACTCGACAGATTTTGCCAAAGATAAATGCTACACAGCATCGACCCCAGCATAAATCCCCACATCACCCAGCGGTGAAAGGTGACGATGGCCGTCGCATAGCGGCATGCGGCAATGATCATTAACCCAGCCGCAGCGTGTTGATCCAAAAGATAGAAATGGATAGCTAACAGAGAAGTAGAGCTGGTGAGCAGCGTTAAAGTGATAGCCCGGCGTTGAAAATGAAAAGCGGAAATATCCAGTAAGAAGCTGATGCCAGCCAGCATCTGAGAAAGAAGAAATGCGTTCATTGTGGTCGCCATTTATTAAAGAGTGACGGGACAATAATCGACGCATCACCGTAAGGCGTTAACCTTTGTTAAGACGCTGGCGAATACGGGACAGGCTAACGGGGGTAATGCCGATATAGCTGGCAAGATCGCGCTGGGTGAGCTGTGACTCCCAGTCCGGGAAGTGTGTTTGTACGTACTGATAGCGTTGCTCTGGGGTATTGAGCAGCAGCATTTGCTCTTTTTTCTCTTTGTAGATCAATTGCTGGACCAGTAGCTGAGTCTTAATATCCTGATTTTCCGGCGCATCAAGCAAAGCCAAGGGTATTTCAGTGGTTTCTCCAGCGGCGATCATTTGTAGGCTGTAATCGGCAGGTGTGTTAGTTAGCCAGTTCAGGTACAGAAAGCAGTATTCCCCGGCAAAGTAGAACTCTTTAACCCTTTCAACGCCGTTGTCCGCGTGATAAACCGCACGAGCCACACCATGATGTAAAAGATGAATTTTACTTTGTGGTTCACCCTGACGAAGTAACCAATTACCCGCCAGTTGCGTTTTTCTACGGCTGCCAGCAAGCCATTGTGATTCCTGATTACGTAACATCTTATCTCTCAAATAATTTGAATAAGACTGGCAAATCCTTCCGCTTTCAGTTGTTCGGGTATCAGCCTATTATTTATCACATCAAGGCACGGTGCCTTACTCAAACAACTAAGTTAAAGGGTTTATATCATGAAAAGCATCAAAACTTTTGTCGCAGTTATCGCTCTGGCTACTTCTTTCGGTTCTTTCGCTGCTCAGACAGTGACCGCAACCGGTTCTACGCTGGAAAGCGCTGAAGCAAAAATCGCCGCTCAGGCTGAACGTGCGGGCGCCAGCGATTACAAAATCACTCAGGCATACACCGGTAACCGCGTGCACATGACCGCCGAACTGCTGAAATAAGATACCTTAGTACTGTCGAAAGAGCGCCCTTGAGGCGCTTTTTTAGTTTATACCCGCCATTCGCAGCAATGCGGTCACCACTGCAGCAGCGACGATCACCACGATTAGCGGCATCTTGCGCCAGGCGAGAAATACCGCAAAAGCCACGCCCAGCACGCGGGCCATGCCAGCGAAGTGTTCACCTTCGTAAAAGGTGGTCGCCAGTGCAACGGAGAACAATAATACCGTTGCGGCGTCGGAAAGCAGCGCCTGCGAGCGTTCCGAGAACGCTAAACGGCTCCCAAGCTTCGCTCCTCCTAAACGCATTAAATACGTTCCCAGAGATAACATGGCGATACCGACGATAAACAGCGTCATGTTGCCCATTATTTTTTCCTCGTCAGTAAGCCAAACAGTGAGAGCAAAACAGGTAAACCGACCGGCGCAAAGGGGATGGCGGCAAGCGACAACCCGGCACCGCTACAGGCGCGAATCAGCGTGGTGCGGTTTTTAAAGGCCGGGACCACTAAGGCTAATAAAATTGCAGGGAAGACGGCATCCAGACCGATGGTTTCCGGGGCGGGGAGCAGTTTGCCGACGCCCGCGCCGATCAGTGTGCCAACAGGCCAGAAAATCGCGACGCCCAGACCGCACAGCCAGAAGGCGGCTTTACGTTGTTCGGGCGTTTTTTGCGACAGGCCAAAGACTACGCTTTCGTCGTTCATGATATGACAGCCGAGGAAACTCGCAGCCCGGGAGCCCACCAGATCGCGCACCGTGACGCCAAACGGCACGTGTCTGGCGTTGACCAGTAAACCGGCAGCCGCCGCCGCCAGTGGGTTACCGCCGCTGGCGACGATACCGATAAACATAAACTCGGACGCACCCGCCAGTACCGTAATCGAAAGCACAAACGGCACCCACAGTGGGAAGCCGTAGGCCATCGCCAACGAGCCGTATGACATGCCGACTACGCCGACGGCCAGACAGACTAAAAATATTGCTTTTATCGTGTCGCCTTTGAGACTGGAAAAATAATGTTTCATACCGTTTTAGCCATATCGAACGAATTTCCATTATAATGAACGCGACCAGTTAATATTACAAGTCGAACGATTCGTTCGATATAAAGAACATGGAGTCGTGAATGACCCAGCCCATCAGTATGATCGCGAAAAGCCTTGTGCGTGAACGTCAGCGCACCGGTTTGTCATTGGCAGAGATTGCCCGTCGCGCAGGGATTGCAAAATCGACACTCTCGCAATTGGAAGCGGGCAATGGCAATCCTAGCCTGGAAACGCTCTGGTCGCTGTGTGTGGCGTTGGATATTCCCTTTGCTCGCCTGCTGGAGCCGCAGGAACAAAAAACGCAGGTGATTCGCCGCGGCGAAGGAACAAAGGTGGTGGCCGAGCAGGCCCACTACCAGGCCATTTTACTGGCCGCCTGCCCGCCGGGGGCGCGGCGGGATATCTATCTGCTGCTGACGCAGCCGGGCGCGGATCGTATTTCACAGCCGCATCCACCTGGATCGGTTGAACACATCATCGTGACGCAGGGTAAGGCGATGGTAGGATTGACGGAAGCGCCGGAGGAGTTAGGTGAGGGGGACTATATTTGTTACCCCGCCGATCGGGCGCATATTTTTAAAGCGCTGGAGCCTGACACTCAGGCGATTCTGGTTTCTGAGCAGAACTAACTGTTCTGTTGCGTTGTGCCGGATGCGGCGCGTTAGCGCCTTATCCGGCCTACAAGTCTATTGCAAATAAAACACTTCTTTTAGCTCTGCGCTAACCGGGCTGTTGTCCGGGTTTGCTGGCATTACGTCACGCATATGCTTCCACCAACGTTGGCAAACGTCGGTGCTGGCAACGGCATTCCAGCGTTCTTCGGACTCAATCTCAACGGTGGCGAACAGCAGATTGCGCACCTGATCGAGATAAATCGCGTAGTGATGGGCGCCGTGCTCTTTCAGCACCGCTTCCAGCTCTGGCCAGATGGGATTGTGCCGACGTTGATATTCAACGTGCGCGTCGGCATTCACCTGCATCACAAAGGCCTTGCGGATCATAACGCCTCCAGATACAGCTCGCGGACCTCGTCGCGGCTGGCGGTGCGCGGGTTGCATGGCGCACACGGATCGGCCAACGCTTTATCCAGCCAGCCTTCAATATCCTCTTTCGTCACGCCAAGGGAACTAAAGCCCGCAGGAATACCAACACGCTTGCTGAGTGCACGAATCGCGTTGATGGCCTCTATACTTGCCGCTTCATCGCTCATGTCACGGGTATCGACGCCCATTGCCTGCGCCACGCGGGCAAAGCGCGCCACGGCGTTCGGACGGTTAAAGTTTTCGATTACCGGCAGCAGGATGGCGTTGCAGACGCCGTGTGGCAGATTATGGGTTGCGCCCGGCTGGTGCGCCAGCGCATGCACCAGACCCAGACCAGCGCTGTTAAATGCCATCCCCGCCAGATACTGACCAAACGCCATTTGCTCACGAGCTTCGAGGTTATGACCGTCGTCGACCGCTTTTGGTAGCCACAGGTTGATCAGGCGAATCGCTTCCAGTGCGTTAGCGTCGGTGAGCGGATGAGCACCAACGGAAACATAGGCTTCCACCGCGTGGGTCAGGGCGTCCATACCGGTTGCGGCGGTGACGGAGGCCGGGATTTCCAGCATGACGCTGGCATCATCCACAGCGATGTCCGGGATGATATTCGGGTCGATGATCACCTCTTTGACCTTACGGGCAGAGTCGATAATGACCGCGTTGCTGGTCATCTCTGCTGCCGTACCGGCGGTAGTGTTGATGGCGACCAGCGGGACGCCTGCATTTTTCACTTTGCCCACGCCGGAGTAGGCGGTAGAAGGGCCAGGGTTGGCTGTCAGGATTTTCACTGCTTTGGCGGTATCGATCGGGCTGCCGCCACCGAAGGCAATGATGTAGTTACATTCTGCGCCCTGATAGGCCGCAAACCCTTTCTGTACCAGCTCTTCTGTCGGGTTCGGGAATACTTCATCAAACAAGTGGTAAGACATTTGATGTTTATCCAGCGCGGCAAACAGGCTATCCAGCAGGCCCAGTTTTACCAGTTGACCATCGGTGACGATCAGCGCTTTGCCCCATTGTTTATTCGCCACGAGATTCACCATATCGGCAATCGCGCCGGCGCCATGCAGGCTAATTTTTGGCAGTGCCAACATAAAGCTCATCACTATTCTCCTTAATAATAAAATCCTGTAGGCCGGATAAGGCGAAGCCGCATCCGGCGTTGAGTTGGGAGGTATCAGTACAGCTCTATGGCGCTTGCCAGCGGCGTAACACCAAAGCGTTTGCCAAGTGCGACCAGCTCTTCACGTGAGATGGTTTGCTTCATACCGCCCATCGAAAAGATTTTGACCAGAACTTCGGCGGATTTCTCTGCGGTATCTATCAAACCGAACGCTTCGTCGAGGGTAGGTCCGCTTCCGAACACGCCGTGGAACGGCCAAAGTACCAGCGAGTGTTTCTGCATTTCCTCGGCGGTAGCCTGACCAATTTCATCTGTACCCGGCACCATCCACGGCAGAATGCCAACGCCATCCGGGAACACCACCAGGCACTCGGTGCTGCCTTCCCACAGCTTGCGGGTAATCAGCGCTGTATTGTTTTCCAGTACGTAGGTCAGAGCGATCAGGTTGGTGGCATGGCAGTGCATGATCACGCGGTCTTTACCGTTCGTCGCTTTAATGCGTTCGCAGTGAGAGAGGAAGTGAGCCGGCAGTTCAGAGGTCGGCACGGCCTCGTGGGTCAGGCCCCAGAGGATGTGGTAGCCCGCACCGTCGCTGTCTATTTGTACCACGCCCAAGTTTGCCGCGGGATCGAGCTGGACGTTACGGAAAAACTTACCGGAACCGGTGACGATAAACGGTGTGTTTGCCAGCAGCGGCATCGGCTGACTTAGCGCAATATAGCGTGGTTTTTCGTGGAAATCGGCGCTAAACGGCGCAATATCTGCTTCATCAAGACGCAGCGTCAGGTTGCCGCCATTACGCTCGTCCCAGCCTTTCAGCCACGCATCAGAAGTGGCTTTGATCATCCCCTGGACGAACCAGGAAGTCGTAATTTTTTGCATGTTCGGTGTTCCTGTTTATTGCCCGAACGTTATCGGGTCTTACGTAGGCCGGATAAGCGAAGCGCCATCCGGCAATCGTGTTTCATTTATTGCCGGATGGCGACGCGGGGCGTCTTATCCGGCCTACAAGCCTGGTGTCACGGTTAGCTACGTTTGCTCAAAATCTCTTTTTCATAAGCGCGCACGCTGTCCAGCCACTGGCTGCCCGCAGGCGTGTCGTGGCGCTGGCAATACATCTCCCAGACGGCCTGCCACGGCAGCGATTTTTGCTCTTCCAGCAGGGCCAGACGAGCGGTGTAGTCGCCGCTGGCTTCGAGCTGACGCAGTTGCTCGGTGGGTTCTAACAGCGCGCGCAGCAGGGCTTTTTTCATATTGCGGGTGCCGATCACCCATGCGGCGATGCGGTTAATGGAGGCGTCGAAGAAGTCGAGGCCAATGTGTACGCGGTCAAACAGGTTGTGGCGAACGATCTCGCTGGCAATCGCCTGAGTTTCATCATCCAGCAGCACCACGTGATCGCTGTCCCAGCGCACCGGACGGCTGACGTGCAGCAGCAGACGCGGCACATACAGCATGGCGGCGGAAATTTTGTCGGAGATCACTTCAGTCGGATGGAAGTGGCCCGCATCCAGACACAGTGCGGTCTGGCGGCTGGTGGCGTAACCCATGTAGAACTCGTTAGAGCCCACGGTGTAGCTTTCCGCACCGATGCCAAACAGCTTGCTTTCGACGGCATCGATATGGTGCGCCGGGTCGAGTTTCTCGCTGATCACTTCGTCCAGTGCGTCCAGCAGACGCTGGCGCGGTGCTAAACGGTCAACGGTGATGTCTTTCATGCCATCCGGGATCCAGATGTTCATCACCGATGGTGTACCCAACTGCTCGCCAAAATACGCCGAGACGCGACGGCTGGCTTTGCAGTGATCGATCCAGAACTGGCGAATGGTGTCGTCGGCGTGCGCCAGCGTGAAACCGTCGGCGCTCAGCGGGTGTGAGAAGCAGGATGGGTTGAAATCCAGCCCTAACTGGTTCGCTTTCGCCCACTCCACCCAGTTTTTAAAGTGCTCAGGTTTGATTTGGTCGCGGGCAACCGGCGTATCAGATTCCAGATAGATCGCGTGCAAATTCAGACGTTTTGGACCAGGAATCAGGCTCAGCGCCTGCTCCAGATCGGCCCGCAGTTCGGTGGCGTTACGCGCTTTACCCGGATAGTTACCGGTAGCCTGAATACCGCCAGTGAGCGAGCCTTCCGGATTTTCGAAACCGGCGACATCATCGCCCTGCCAGCAGTGCATGGAGACCGGCAGACGATCGAGCTGGCGTAAGGCCGCCTCGACATCAATGCCTACCGCGGCGAAACGCAGTTTTGCCAGTTCCCAGGCTTGTTCAAGTTGAGTGGTCATGCGCAAAGCTCCTTTGTCTGTCGTAGTGATTGAAACTGCGCCTGGTAGCGGGCAATTTCACTTTCAGGATTGGGAATGAAGGTGGTCAGTTCGTAGTTGGCGCGCACCACCTGACGGAAATCATCGACGTTGTTCAGCTCGTCCAGCGTCATCAGCTGGATGCCAATATTGCCGAGCGTGGAGGCCTCAATCGGCCCGGACATCACGCGAATACCGCAGGCGTCCGCACACAGCTGGTTCAGTAAGGTGTTCTGGCAGCCGCCACCGACAATGTGCAGTTGGCTAAATGCTGCACCACGCAGTTGTGCCAGTTCTTGCAGGATGTCGGCGTACAGCAACGCCAGGCTGTCGAAGATACAGCGCGCCAGTTCGGCGTTTTGCAGGGGAACGGGTTGGCCTGATTCACGGCATGCTGCCTGAATTTCTGCACTCATATCGTCGGGGTTGATAAAGCGATCGTCGTTCGGGTTTATCAGGAACTGGCAGGCCGGCAGCGCTTGCGTTTGGCTGATAAGCGTTGGCAGGTCGGTAATCTGGCGCTCTTTTAATACGCGCTGGAGCAGCCACAGCCCCATAATATTTTTCAGGACACGGTAGCGTCCTTCCGCGCCGCCTTCGTTGGTAATATTCGCCGCCAGCGCCGCATCGTTGGTATACGGTGTTCTGCTCTCAAAGCCCATCAGCGACCAGGTCCCGGAAGAGAGATAGGCGCTGTTTTTGTCGGCCAGCGGAGAAGCAATGACCGCGCTGGCCGTGTCGTGACTGGCGACGGCGACAACCGGAATTTGGTTTTTCTGTGGGCAAATCCAGTGGCCGATCACGTTCCCTGGATGCGTCGGGCGACCAAACCAGGCTTTGTCTGCCCCGGTCCACGCCAGCAGTGTGTCATCCCAGTCGTCGGTATTGATATTGACGAGCTGGGTGGTGGTGGCGTTGGTGTATTCCCAGTTCATTTTGCCGGTCAGGCGAAAGCTGAAGTAGTCGGGGATCAGCAGGGCATGGGCCACCTGCGGGAGCAGTTCTGGCTGCTGTTCAACCAGCGCACGCAGTTGATACAGAGTGTTAAAGGGCAGAAACTGAATGCCGCTACGGCGGTAAATTTCACCTTTACCCGGCTGCTCCATCGCCTGCGCCATAATGCCGGTCGTGCGGCTGTCACGGTAAGAGACCGGCAGGCCGACACGTTGACCGACGTTATCGATCAGAACGTAATCCACGCCCCAGGTATCAATGCCGATGCTGTCTATCCGAATGCCTTCATCGCAGACTTTTTTCAGGCCAAGACGAATATCGTTTTCCAGGCTGTCGATGTCCCAGGTGTCAAAACCGTCTGTTTTTTGCAGGCAGTTCATGAAGCGGTGGATTTCACGTAGCGTCAGGGAGCGGTGTTCACTGTCGTAACGCGCCAGCATTACGCGCCCACTGGATGCGCCGAGATCGACTGCGACACAATGGCGAAAAGTCATAGCGAGGTCCTTCTGAGTTTTATTGCACTCAGTCTAAGAACCCCAGATAACGCGTACCTTCTTGACAGTGACAGCCACAATTAGCGGCTGGCAACATGGCAAAGGTGAACGTGACGCTGTTCACAATTTCTATTAATAGGACCTGTTTTAGCGGATGTGACGCCTTCCGCAATTCGCGATCTTTCCCGCCATTTCTTGAAGAATTGACCGTGTTTACGCACTTTGGCGTCAAAAATTTAAGGTGAGGGTGATAACCCTTAATTACTATTCAGCCATGTTCATTTGATCGGGAAGGATGTCATCATGACGGTATTGCATTGCGTGGATTTTTTTCCGACAGGTAAAGCGCCAGTGGCTATTGAACCGCGGCTTCCTCAACCTGCGTTTCCAGAGCATCATCATGATTTTCATGAAATTGTTGTGGTCGAACATGGAACGGGGATCCATGTGTTCAATGGGCAGCCTTACACCATCAGCGGCGGTACAGTGTGTTTCGTTCGCGATCATGACCGGCATTTATATGAACATACTGACAATCTGTGCCTGACCAATGTGTTGTATCGCTCCCCGGATGCGTTTCAATTTCTGGCTGGGCTGAATCAGCTTTTACCTCAGGAACAGAACGGGCAGTATCCCTCCCACTGGCGGGTGAATCAGGGGGTGTTGCAGCAGGTTCGACAACTGGTGGGGCAGATGGAAGCGCTCGGTGAGGGGATGGATACACCAACGGCGGCAAACCGCGAGATCCTGTTTATGCAGCTGCTGGTGCTGCTGCGTAAAAGCAGCCTGATGGAAGCAGCGACCGATAACGACGCGCGGCTTAACCTCCTGATGGCGTGGCTGGAAGATAACTTTGCCGACGAGGTGTGTTGGGAGGCGCTGGCCGAGAAGTTTTCCCTCTCTTTGCGCACTCTGCATCGCCAGCTCAAACAGCAAACCGGATTGACGCCGCAGCGCTACCTTAACCGCTTGCGGCTGATCAAGGCCCGGCATCTGCTTCGCCACAGTGATGACAGTGTGACAGACATCGCTTATCTCTGCGGATTCGGCGACAGTAACCACTTTTCGACGCTTTTTCGTCGTGAGTTCAAGTGGTCACCACGCGATATTCGTCAGGGGCGCGATCTCGTTGTGGCAAGCCGCCTCCAGTAACGCGAAAGCTATCAACGTTTTTTACCGCCGAATCTCAGATAATCATGTCCCTTAATGCCGGATGGTGGCTACGCCTTATCCGGCCTACGTGTCACGTAATCTGTAGGTCGGATAAGGCGTAGCCGCCATCCGACAGGGAATATTGTGATGGCGAATCATCTGGTCCTTCTGAAATCAGACTTCTTTGCGCATGAGCAGCAGGCTGTGGCCGTGGCTGACCGTTATCCGCAGGATGTCTTTGCTGAGCATACCCACGAGTTTTGCGAGCTGGTCATGGTCTGGCGCGGTAATGGTCTGCATGTCCTTAACGATCGCCCGTACCGGATAACCCGTGGCGATCTGTTTTACATTCGCGCCGAAGATAAACACTCCTACACCTCCGTGAACGACCTGGTGTTGCAAAATATCATCTACTGCCCGGAGCGGTTGACGCTGAATGTTGACTGGCAAGGGGCGATCCCCGGATTTAACGGTACGCCGAGGCAGCCGCATTGGCGACTCGGTAGCGTTGGCATGAGCCAGGTCCGACAGGTGATAAGCCAGCTTGAACATGAAAGTAATCAACGTGATGCACAGGCTTTTACCATGGCTGAGCTGCTGTTCGGGCAACTGGTGACACACCTTAAGCGGCATCGTTATGCCACGGATACGCTCCCGGCGACCTCCAGTGAAACGCTGTTGGATAAACTGATCACCGCGTTAGCCGGTAGCCATGAGCATGCGTTTGAACTGGATACGTTTTGCGAGCGCGAACAATGCAGCGAGCGCGTTTTGCGCCAGCAGTTTCGCAGCCAGACCGGGATGACCATCAACCAGTATCTCCGCCAGGTGCGGGTTTGCCATGCGCAGTATCTGCTCAAACATAGTCGGTTGATGATTAGCGAGATTTCCATGCGCTGCGGCTTTGAGGACAGTAACTACTTTTCGGTGGTATTTACGCGGGAAACCGGGATGACGCCGAGCCAGTGGCGTCATCTCAGTACTCAGCATGCTTAGCTGGCCATTCCCAGACCGACAATGTTTGCCGCGACAATGATCACTACGCAGCCGAGGCTTAGCACGCTGACCGGACGACGACCCGCGTTTTTCCACTCTTTCAATACCAGACCGACAATCCCGCCGCACAGAACATAGAAGCTCATGTGCAGCATCCAGCTTACATAGTCATACTGCGCCGGAATACGTGCGTGGCCCCAGGCGTAGAAGAAGAATTGTAGATACCACATCAAGCCACCAAGCGCAGAGAGCAGCACGTTGGTGATAATCAGCGGTTTGGCTAACGAGAAGTCGGCTTTTATCGACAAGTTCTTCACTTTTGCCAGACGAATGAAGCAGAAGCCCAGGTTAACAAGCGCGCCACCGCCCATAATGACCACATAGCTAGGCAGGGCGACATACAGCGGATCGACGCCCAACGCGGCGGCGGCATCGTGCATCGGTTTCGCCGCGTTCATCGCAAAGGACATCCCGGCGGAGAAAATACCGCACATGACGGCCAGAACCAGACCTTTTTTCAGGTTGAAATCTTCCGCTTTGATGCCCATTTTGCGTTCTTTTAACTGACCGGCGCGGGTAACAATGCCTACGCCAATCAGCGCGACCAGTACGCCAAGCAGCGTCATGCGGCCACCAGAGGTATTGATCAGTACATCAAAATTGCCGTTGATAATCGGGGTCATCAGCGTGCCGACAATCAGCGTAATACCTATCGCAATCCCGATACCCATCGACATACCGAGATAGCGCATGGTCAGGCCATAGTTGATATTGCCAATCCCCCACATTGCACCAAACAGAAATACCGGCGCCAGCGTGGAGAGGCTGAAGGAGCTGAAGTAGGCCCAGAAATCGGGAAGTAACATGGCGCTGATGGTCCACGGCAGGATTATCCAGGAGACGATCCCGCCAACCGACCACATCGTTTCCCATGACCAATGTTTGACTTGCTTGAACGGGGCATAGAAACAGGCGGCACTGGCTGCCCCTATCAAATGCCAAAAGATACCCATCGTAATCGCGTTACTCATGACTTAATCCTCGTTATTTTTTATCGTCGGTAATGACCCCTCCGACCTAACGAGTTTAAAAATTACGCAGGTGGTTAACCTTTTGACGATTGCCGCCCTTTTGCGCATGTTGGCAATTATCACGTTAAGTGGGTGATTCGGCTCACATCTTTAACAATGGGTTTGATTCATTAAGACCCTGTAAAAAGTACGGCATTGATAATCATTTTCAATATCATTTAATTAACTATAATGACCCAACTGCTTACGCGGCGTTAACACTGGCCGCCCGACAATACTGGAGATGATTATGAGTTATACACTGCCATCCCTGCCGTACGCTTATGATGCCCTTGAACCGCACTTCGATAAGCAGACGATGGAAATTCACCACACCAAACACCACCAGGCTTACGTAAACAACGCCAACGCTGCGCTGGAAAGCCTGCCTGAATTCGCCAGCCTGTCCGTTGAAGAGCTGATCACCAAACTGGATCAACTGCCAGCAGACAAGAAAACCGTACTGCGTAACAACGCGGGCGGTCACGCTAACCACAGCCTGTTCTGGAAAGGCCTGAAAACCGGTACTACGCTGCAGGGCGACCTGAAAGCGGCTATCGAACGTGACTTCGGCTCCGTTGACAACTTCAAAGCTGAATTTGAAAAAGCAGCGGCAACCCGCTTTGGCTCCGGCTGGGCGTGGCTGGTTCTGAAAGGTGACAAACTGGCTGTTGTTTCCACCGCCAACCAGGATTCCCCGCTGATGGGTGAAGCTATCTCTGGCGCTTCCGGTTTCCCAATCGTGGGCCTGGACGTTTGGGAACACGCTTACTACCTGAAATTCCAGAACCGTCGCCCGGACTACATCAAAGAGTTCTGGAACGTCGTGAACTGGGACGAAGCTGCCGCGCGTTTCGCAGCAAAAAAATAAGTTCTACGCTTTAACAAAGCCCTGCAAGCGATGCTTGTGGGGTTTTTTTGTGATCAAACTCAATATAAAAACAATGATCCACTTAAATTGAAACAAGGTTTTATTATGCGAGTGGGATCACTTTTATAGTCTCTATGAATGTCTATCTTCTTTTCATCAAGACGGGCGCATCTCAAAGCAAGATGCAATCGCCCATAAAAATTGCCCCATTTTTATGTCTACAGGTGATGGAAATGCAGATCAAACGTACGATAGAGAAAATCCCAGGCGGTATGATGCTGGTGCCGCTTTTCCTGGGCGCGTTGTGTCATACCTTTTCCCCCGGCGCCGGGAAATATTTCGGTTCTTTTACCAACGGTATGATCACCGGTACCGTGCCTATCCTGGCAGTCTGGTTCTTTTGCATGGGGGCGTCGATCAAGCTAAGCGCCACCGGCACCGTGCTGCGTAAATCAGGTACGTTAGTCATCACCAAGATTCTGGTGGCGTGGGTGGTTGCAGCGATTGCTTCACGCATTCTGCCGGAACATGGTGTAGAGGTCGGATTCTTCGCTGGGTTGTCTACGCTGGCGCTGGTGGCCGCGATGGATATGACCAACGGCGGGCTGTATGCCTCGATTATGCAGCAGTACGGCACCAAAGAAGAGGCCGGGGCGTTTGTCCTGATGTCGCTGGAGTCTGGCCCGCTGATGACCATGGTGATTCTGGGAACCGCCGGGATCGCGTCGTTTGAACCACACGTATTTGTTGGTGCGGTATTGCCGTTCCTGATTGGCTTTGCGCTGGGGAATCTGGACCCTGAACTGCGGGAGTTCTTCAGCAAAGTGGTGCAGACGCTGATCCCGTTCTTTGCCTTCGCATTAGGTAACACCATTGATTTGAGCGTGATTGCGCAGACCGGCGTGCTGGGTATTCTGCTGGGCGTGGCGGTGATTATAATCACTGGTATTCCATTGATTATCGCCGATAAACTGATTGGTGGTGGCGATGGTACGGCGGGGATTGCCGCTTCCAGTTCTGCGGGGGCGGCGGTTGCTACGCCTGTGCTGATTGCTGAAATGGTTCCGGCATTTAAACCGATGGCACCGGCAGCAACTTCCCTGGTCTCCACGTCGGTGATTGTGACCTCCATTCTGGTGCCGATTATCACGTCTATCTGGTCGAAAAGGGCCAAAGCAAGGGCGGCAGAAATTGATATTCGTGGCACCGTGAAGTAAGTCTCTTCAGCCGGATGGTCTGCACCATCCGGCTTAATTATTTACCCTTTGACGACAAACACCTCATCGATTGTTCGACACTCACTCTCGTTCAACTCTCCACCGGCATTACGTGACACGCCGGTACAATAGCCAAACTTACGCGATACCACGGTTTTGATGGTGGTGACAAAATCTTCGCCGATGGCATAGATGGACATGTAGGTGCCAATCTGGTCCTGAATATCGCGAAGTGCTGCCAGGTCGCCCTGTTTAAACGCTTCCCGCGCGCTGACAAACAGTTCCGGCATGACGTTGTTCAACCCTGAAATTATCCCCGCGCCACCTGCTAACAGGTTGGGAATGTAGTATTCGTCATAGCCGGACAGCACGGCAAAATCCTCCCGCACGGCGCGGGTGGTCTGAATCATACTGCGGGTATGGGACTGGCAGTCGACGGTGTCTTTAATGCCAGCGAAATTCGGGAACTCGGCGGCGAGGGTGGCTACCAGTTCGGGGGTTAAATCGCAGCCGGTGCGTGCCGGGAAGTTATAAGCAAACCATTTGCCGCTGAGTGTCTGCCCCAACTGACGGAAGTAGCTCAGCAGCTGTTTCGCCGTTTGTCCGTAGTAGTAGGGCGGCAGGATCATCACGGCATCGTAACCTGAGCGATACGCTTCCTGCGCCATCAATAAAACATCATTCTGGCAGGTGGATGAGACGTTGGCGACCATCTTCAGCGAGCTCATGGCGCGGGCCTCGCGGATCAGCAGCAGTCTTTCTTCGAGCGTGAAGGAGGCAAATTCCCCGATGCTGCCCATCAGCAAAATCACGTCGATTTTGGCCTCGGTAAGGCGTTTGAGATGTTGGCTTAGACCGTTGAGATCGATCTTGCCATCATTGTCCATTGGCGTAATGGAAGGACACCAGACGCCAGCAAATTGCGATTGACCAGTCACGTTGTCGACTCCTTATTTGAAATGATGTTTCAAAACCAGATTACATTGATAGCATGTGTCCCTAAGTTTCATGTGAACCGTGCTCTCATTTTGAGCGACTGGGGTAAAATAAATGTGGTGTAATGGGGGAAATTTATCGGGAGAGGGAACAGATGCGATATCCGGTCGATGTTTTTACAGGCAAAGTTCGGGACTACACGGGAAGCCGTCCCAGCGCGATTGCTAAAGTCCAGATTGACGGTGAGTTGATGCTGACCGAACTGGGGCTGACGGGGGATGAACAAGCGGAAACGAAAATTCACGGCGGGCCGGATCGCGCGCTGTGTCACTATCCGCGTGAACACTATCAGCACTGGAGACAAGCGTTTCCGGAGCAGGCGGAGCTATTTGTCGCCCCCGCGTTTGGTGAGAACCTCTCTACTGAGGGGCTGACTGAAGATAATGTGTATATTGGCGACATTTTCCAGTGGGGAGAGGCGCTGATTCAGGTCACGCAGCCGCGCTCGCCGTGCTTTAAGCTGAATTTCCATTTTGGCATCAGCGATATGGCCAGCCAGATGCAGGATGCGGGCAAGACGGGCTGGCTGTGTAGCGTCATCGCGCCTGGTCAGGTGTCAGCAGACGCGCCGTTGATCCTGGCGTCACGCGTGAGCGACGTCAGCGTGCGGGAGGCCATTGCTATCGCCTGGCATATGCCGTTTGATGATTCGCAATATCACCGTTTACTGTCGGCTGCTGGGTTATCAAAAAGCTGGACCAGAACGATGCAAAAGCGCCGTTTAAGCGGCAAGATCGAAGACAATTCCCGCCGTTTGTGGGGAAAATAAACCTACCTTCATCTGGCAGTTAAATCAGGTGGAGACACCTGATTTACCTCTCCCCCGTGCTTCATCCCCCCTGTGTACCAAACCGGGCAAAAACCTGACGGTCACGGTTTGCTTCAAAGCCATTCTTGATACCTGGTCCACAAAAAGAAACTCTGCGTTGAAAAAAAACTTGAGTATTTCCTGCACTCAAATATCTTAGCTTCAAATTGGTTTAAACCAGATGAGCGAAATGAAAAAGAAAAACAATGTTGATGTGCTCAGAGAGCGCTTTGAAAGCTGGTTAAACGAGAATAATTTGCCAGCGGGCTCCAAATTGCCTTCGGAGAGAGAGCTATGTGAGCTGCTGGATGCAAAGCGTATGACCTTACGTCAGGTTCTGATCGAGCTGGAGATTGATGCACGTATTTTCCGCAAGAACCGTAGCGGGTGGTTTATTTCATCGAAGCGATTCATTTATAACCCGAAATCACTTTCCAGCTTCAATGCCGAGGCCTGTGCCCAGGGGCGTAAACCTTTTTGGGATTATTTGACCAAGGAAACGATTGAGACGGTTCCGCACCATGTTGAGGATGTTTTTCTCTCCTCCGGCGATCGCTATTTAGTTACCGGCTGGTGTGGTCTTGATTCGCATAAAGTGTTTTACCATGAATCCTATATTGATGCCGATGTTGCGCCAGGATTCATAAACAAACTTGGCAATCAGTCTTTTGCCAGCGTCTGGGAAGATGCGTTTGGTCATGTATTAAATATCAAAGAAATGATTTTTAAACCGGTCAACATGCCGGAAGTGGCCTGTAAAGAACTGGGCGTTGCGCCAAATACTTATGGAATTTTAGTAGAAAAACATCGGGCAACCCGAGATAAAAAAGTGGTTCAGGTTGATTTTGAATACTGGCGACTTGAATCAGTGGAACTTGTTATTCGTGATGAATGAGAAAACTATGGGAAAATATAACCAGGAACTTCTCGCTGAACGCGCGAGAAATATACCGCTGTACCTACATGCTTATGCCTTTCATCTGAATATGCGCTATGAGAGAGTCCTTCCTGGCGATCTTCTGGATATTGCATATCAGCAAAAATTAAAAGGTGTAAAAATACATGTTGAGGATGGTGAATCCCAGTCACTGCAGAAACTAAACGATCGACAGTTACACGATTTTAAAGAAAAGGCCAAAAAATATAATTTGGATGTGCATATCGAAACGAGCGCATCGGACAAGGCGACGTTGACGGATGCGATCCGTATTGCCGTGGCAACTGGCGCAACGTCAGTTCGTTTCTACCCGCGCTATGAAGGGCATCTCAACGATGTTATGGCGAAGATCGCCAATGATATTGCGTGGTTGTCTCAGTATGATGATTGCGGCCTAAGCTTTACCATCGAACAGCATGAAGATCTGCAAGGCCATGAGCTGGTGACGCTGGTTAAGAATAGTGGAATGAAGAATCTCTCTATTCTGTTTGATTTTGGCAACATGATTAATGCCAATGAGCAGCCGCTTTCTGCGTTAGAGGTTATGTCTCCTCTGATCACTCAGGTACATATCAAAGACGCTAAAATTATTAAAGAAGGTAAAGGCTGGGGGCATGAGGCTTGTCGTTCTGGATACGGCGACTTACCCATGGAAGAGATGCTCAAAGCATTATTACTCTTAGGTGAAGATAAACCGCAAGTACATGCTTTTGGTCTGGAAGAAGAGGTTGAATATTATGCACCGGCATTTCGTTTCGATGATGAAGGTGATAATCCCTGGATCCCATGGCGCGATGCAAGTTATACGCCGCTACCTGACGCTGACATGATTGATGCGCGACTGGCGCAGGAAAAAGAACATGCTCTGGCTCAAATAAAATATATTCGTGACTTGTGTAATAAATTTATAGGTAATCAATAACTTTTTAAAATTTTACTAAATGCGAAAAGGGTTATGAAAATAACTCTACAATTTTATTAACTATATAATTTAATCTGGATATTTCTCTCAACAAGCAATGAGGGTTTACTCATGTTCATGAATAAATGGGCAAGGCTTTGTTTTTTGATTTTAGGCGGCGGCACAATATTCAAACTTTCAAGTATGAAAGATGTTTTCTATGTGCCAATGCAAAATGACTGGGGTTTAACCAATACGCAGATTGGCTTAAGCTTTACGGTTTATACGATTGTTCAGACAACCGGACTGTTTCTTTCGCTCTATATTGCAGACCGTTATTCTAAGAAAATATTATTACCCTTTGGTCTGATCGGCGTAGGGCTTTGCGGTTTATATCTGGCAACGCTACCGTCATTTACCGGTTATCTCATTTGCTTTGCCGCAATGGCGTTCTTTGCCGATGTGGTGTATTGGCCGGTATTGCTGAAAGCCGTTCGTTTGCTGGGAACGAAAGAAGAACAAGGACGCATGTTCGGCTTTTTAGAAGCCGGACGTGGCGTGGTGGATGTTATCGTTGCATCTGGCGCTCTGTTTGTCTTCGTTCAGTTTGGTGAAGGTAAAGCGGGGATGCAGGCGGGCCTGTTGTTCTATACGGTAATTACGCTTGTGGCAGGTATTGTGACGTACTTTATTGTCGATGATGACAAAGTGAAAGGCGGCGAGAAAACCAGTGCCAACATGGAAGTGTTAAAGGGTATCAAACATGTTTTGTCCTGCCCTAATGTTTGGCTGGCTTCTTTAGGTATTTTCTTCGTTTATGCCGCGTACTGTGGACTGACTTACTTTATTCCGTTCTTAAAAGATATCTATATGCTGCCGGTAGCTCTCGTCGGTGCGTACGGCATCATCAACCAGTATGCGTTAAAAATGGTAGGTGGGCCGATTGGTGGAATGTTGGCAGATAAAGTTGCTAAATCACCGACAGTGTATCTGAAGTGGACGTTCCTGATCTCTGCTGTGGCGATGCTTGTGTTCATGCAGTTACCGCATCAAACAATGAACGTGTATATCGGTATGGCGGCGACATTAGGGTTCGGAGCGATTATCTTCTCACAGCGCGCCATTTTCTTCGCGCCGATGGATGAGATCGGTACCCCACGTGAGTATGCGGGCTCGGCAATGGCATTTGGTTGCATCATCGGTTATATGCCAGCGATGTTTGCGTACACGTTGTACGGCTATTTGCTGGATACCAATAGCGGCATCACTGGCTACAACTATGTCTTTAGCGTGATGATTGCGTTCAGCTTAATGGGCTTTATCTGCTCGACCATTCTGGTGAAGCGAATTAAAAAGCAAAAGCTAGCGGCTGCGGCTGCGGCGGCATAACGTAAATGCTTCCCCGGTAATTATGTCGTACCGGGGAAGCCTGTTAAGCGCGTTTATACAGCGGCAACCAAATCACCAGCCGTAAACCACCCAGTGGGCTGTCTTCGGCCTTTACCCAGCCACGATGCTGCTGAATTGCGGTTTCAACAATCGCCAGACCCAGACCTGTTCCGCCAGACTCGCGATCGCGCGCCTCATCGGTACGATAGAACGGACGGAAAATCTGTTCTCTGTCTTCAGGGCTAACGCCTGGGCCATCGTCGTCCACGGTGATGGTAATCCCGTCGATATCCACCGCGAAGCCAACTTCAATCTTCGTATGTGAATAGCGCAGGGCATTGCGCACAATGTTTTCCAGCGCACTTTCCAACGCATTTGGGTTACCGTACAGCGGCCACGGACCCGGCGGGAAATTCACCGTGAGTGATTTACCCATCTGCTCAGCTTCAAAGGCGGCGTTATCCAACACTTCACCCCAAAGCTGATTAGCTTTCACTGTTTCGCTGACCAGCGCGTTTTTCTGCTGATTACGTGACATCACCAGCAGGTCGTTGATCATGCTGTCCAGTCGGTGAGCTTCTGTTTCAATGCGCTCCAGCTCTTTGCTCTCACCGCTACGACGGCGCAGCAGAGCGGTGCCCAGTTGCAGACGCGTTAGCGGTGTTCTCAGCTCGTGAGAGATGTCCGACAGCAGGCGTTGCTGTGTGGTCATCATCCGTTCCAGCGCCGTCACCATCTGGTTAAAGCTTGCGCCTGCCGCCAGGAACTCCTGCGGACCGGCTTCCAGCTCCGGATGCTGACGCAGGTTACCCTGAGCTACTTCATCCGCCGCGTTTTTCAACTTACGCGCCGGTTTCGCCAGACTCCAGGCAAGCCAAAGCAATAGCGGTGAGCTGACTAACATGGTGACGATCAGCAACAACAGCGGTCGGTCGAACAGCAGGTTGATAAAGTCAGATTGTGAGCTGCTGGCAGGTCGTATGAGATACAACTGGTAGTTATCTTCACCGTCTCTGACGGAGAAAGGCCCGACCATCTCAACGCGACCGTATTTTTTCTTTTGCGGATGGTCGGCGTTATCGGCCTGACCAATAAAGTTACGAATGATCTGCATTTCGTTGCGTTCTGCGCCGATCACGCGTCCTTCCGTCGTAACAAGTAATAACCGCTGTCCTGGCGGCGCCCACTTGTCTATCGCCCGAAACAAGCGACGCCACCACATCAAATCATTGGGTGGATCGTTCGCCAGTTCAGCTTCAACGTGTTGCTCAATCATTAACCCCTGGCGCTGCTCGCTGTCCAGTAGCTCGGTCATCTGGCGTGAGTCGAGCTTGGGTAACATCAGTACCAACATCAACACCAGTGCCAGCGTCAACCAGAAGATGGCAAAGATGCGTGCGGTTAAGCTCCCTATCATGAAGCGGAGACCATCAGGTAGCCGCGACCACGCAGGGTTTTAAACCACGGGTGTCCGTCTTTACGCTCTGGCAGCTTACGACGCAGGTTCGAGATATGCATGTCGATCGCGCGATCGAAAGGCGTCAGGCGTTTGCCCAGCACTTCCTGGCTCAGGTGCTCACGCGAAACCACCTGACCGAGATGCTGAGCCAGCAAATAGAGCAGGGTGAATTCGGTGCCGGTTAACTCCAGAATTTGCCCGTCAAAGCTGGCTTCCTGGCGACCCGGATTAAGGCTTAACGCATCAACTTCCAGCGTCGGCGAGCCGTTATCGCTGTTCTGCTGCTGTTCGCTCCAGTGTGAGCGACGCAGAATAGCGCGGATGCGCGCGACCAGTTCACGGTCGTTAAACGGTTTAGGTAAATAGTCGTCCGCGCCCAGCTCAAGGCCAAGTACGCGATCCAATTCGCTGCCGCGAGCGGTCAGCATGATTACGGGTGTCTGGTGTGTCTGACGAAGTGCTTTCAGCGTATCAATGCCGTTTTTCTTCGGCATCATGACGTCGAGCAAAAGTAAATCGATGCTGTCATCCAGAAGCTCAAGCGCCTGTTCCCCATCATAGGCAACCAGCACATCGAAACCTTCCATTTCGAGCAACTCCTTTAACAGGGAAGTCAGCTCTCGGTCATCATCAACTAACAGGATTTTATTCATTGTTTACGTACCTCCGAGGCAGAAATTACGTCATCAGGCGTCGCTAATCTATGACTTTACGTTGTTTTACACCCCCTGACGCATGTTTGCAGCCCGAATCGTAAACTGTCTCTCGTTGAATCGCGACAGAAAAGATTTTGGGAGCAAGTGATGGGCAAAGTTACCGCTGCCGTCATGGCCTCAACGCTGGCACTCAGTACATTTAGCCATGCAGCTGAAGTCGTCACAGGCGATCACTGGCACCTGGGTGAAGGCTCATCGCAACGCAGCGTTCAGAGCCACATGTTTGACGGTATCAGTTTAACCGAACATCAACGTCAACAGATGCGAGATTTAATGCAGCAGGCAAGACACGAACAGCCTCCTGTTAATGTTAGCGAAATGGAGACAATGCATCGCCTTGTCACCGCAGAGAAATTTGATGAAAGCGCAGTGCGCGCTCAGGCAGAAAGAATGGCGCAAGAACAGGTTGCCCGCCAGGTTGAAATAGCCAGGATCCGCAATCAGATGTATCGCCTGTTAACGCCAGAGCAGCAAGCGGTTTTAAATGAGAAACATGAACAACGAATGGAGCAACTGCGCGATGTAGCGCACTGGAAAAAAAGCTCATCGTTGAATTTATTGAGTAGTAGCAACTCACGTTCCCAGTAGTAACCCTGTTTTCCTTGCCATAGACACCATCCCTGTCTTCCCCCACATGATGTGGGGGTTTTTTTTGCCCAAAATTTGTCCCTCGGTTATTGCCTGACTGTTTTACTTCATCCGTTATACTAGCGGCATATCCTGGCAGGAGTGTTTATGAATCAAACCTATGGGCGGCTAGTGAGCCGGGCGGCAATCGCGGCAACCGTGATGGCATCGCTGTTACTTTTGATCAAAATTTTTGCGTGGTGGTACACCGGATCGGTCAGTATTCTGGCTGCACTGGTGGATTCTCTGGTGGACATCGCGGCGTCGTTAACCAACCTGTTGGTGGTGCGCTATTCGCTGCAGCCCGCCGATGATGAGCATACGTTCGGACACGGAAAAGCGGAATCGCTGGCGGCGCTGGCGCAAAGCATGTTTATTTCTGGTTCGGCGCTGTTTTTATTCCTGACCGGGATTCAGCATCTCATCCAACCCACGCCGATGAAAGATCCGGGCGTTGGGGTGGTTGTCACCATCATTGCGTTAGTGTGTACAATCATTCTGGTCTCGTTTCAGCGCTGGGTAGTGAAGCGTACGCAAAGTCAGGCCGTTCGGGCAGATATGCTTCATTATCAGTCTGATGTTATGATGAACGGTGCGATTCTCATTGCGCTCGGACTGGCATGGTATGGCTGGCATCGTGCAGATGCCTTGTTTGCGCTCGGGATTGGCATCTATATTTTATATAGCGCATTACGCATGGGGTATGAGGCAGTGCAATCTTTGCTGGATCGCGCTTTACCCGATGAGGAACGTCAGGAAATTATTGATATCGTGACGTCATGGCCTGGAGTCAGCGGCGCTCACGATCTTCGCACGCGGCAGTCAGGGCCGACCCGCTTTATTCAGATTCATTTGGAAATGGAAGATAATCTGCCGCTCGTTCAGGCGCATTTAGTGGCTGAACAGGTTGAGCAGGCAATTTTACGGCGTTTCCCGGGATCGGATGTCATCATTCATCAGGATCCCTGTTCAGTCGTACCCAAGGAAGGCAAGATGTTTGAGCTTTCATAATTCGTTGTAAAAAAAGTGAACCGGGCCAGCATTTTGTGTATAAATTACCACCATTTGGCCTGACCTGAATCAATTCAGCAGGAAGTGATTGTTATACTATCTGCATATTCGTTGGATCGTTTCGATATGCGGAATCGACTTCCGGCAGCAGATTTCATTTTGCATTCCAAAGTTCAGAGGTAGTCATGATTAAGAAAATCGGTGTGTTGACAAGCGGCGGTGATGCGCCGGGCATGAACGCAGCAATCCGTGGTGTTGTACGTGCAGCGTTGACGGAAGGGCTGGAAGTCATGGGGATCCATGATGGCTACCTGGGTTTGTATGAAGACCGTATGGTCCAGCTTGACCGCTACAGCGTGTCCGACATGATCAACCGTGGCGGTACTTTCCTCGGTTCTGCTCGCTTCCCGGAATTCCGTGATGAAAACGTACGTGCGGTGGCGATCGAAAACCTGAAGAAGCGTGGCATCGACGCCCTGGTTGTTATCGGGGGTGACGGTTCTTACATGGGTGCAAAACGCCTGACTGAAATGGGCTTCCCATGCATCGGTCTGCCGGGCACTATCGATAATGATATCAAAGGTACCGACTACACCATCGGTTACTTCACCGCTCTGGGTACCGTTGTCGAAGCGATTGACCGTCTGCGTGATACCTCTTCTTCTCACCAGCGTATTTCTATCGTTGAAGTGATGGGCCGCTACTGTGGTGACCTGACCCTGGCAGCAGCGATTGCCGGTGGCTGTGAGTTCGTGGTGGTTCCGGAAGTGGAATTCAGCCGTGACGATTTGGTTACTGAAATCAAAGCGGGCATCGCGAAAGGTAAAAAACACGCAATCGTAGCGATCACTGAACACATGTGTGACGTTGACGAACTGGCGCATTACATTGAGAAAGAAACGGGTCGTGAAACGCGTGCAACCGTACTGGGTCACATTCAGCGTGGTGGTTCCCCGGTTCCTTACGACCGTATCCTGGCATCCCGTATGGGCGCCTATGCCATTGAACTTCTGCTGGAAGGTCACGGCGGTCGCTGCGTAGGTATTCAGAACGAGCAGCTGGTTCACCACGACATCATCGACGCTATCGAAAACATGAAGCGTCCGTTCAAAGGTGACTGGCTGGACTGCGCGAAAAAACTGTACTAATTGCAATTGCCGGATGGCGGCTTGCGCCTTATCCGGCCTACATGATGCAAATCGTAGGCCTGATAAGCGTAGCGCCATCAGGCAAAAACTCGACTCCATATATTCCCCCAAGTTATAGCAAATCTTTTTTTATTCTTTAATGTTTGGATTCCTTTCTGGCACGCTTTGCTCATCACAACACTACCTAAGAGAGCTGGGCGATGAACAAATGGGGCGTAGGGTTAACATTATTGCTGGCATCGACCAGCGTTCTGGCAAAGGATATTCAGTTACTTAACGTATCGTACGATCCAACGCGTGAATTGTACGAGCAGTACAATAAGGCCTTCAGCGCGCACTGGAAGCAGGAAACGGGCGACAACGTTGTGATCCGCCAGTCGCATGGCGGTTCGGGTAAACAGGCGACTTCCGTCATCAACGGTATTGAAGCCGATGTTGTGACGCTGGCACTGGCTTACGACGTGGATGCCATTGCTGAACGTGGCCGTATCGATAAAAACTGGATTAAACGCCTGCCGGATAATTCTGCGCCTTACACCTCCACCATCGTGTTCCTGGTCCGCAAAGGCAATCCCAAACAAATTCATGACTGGAACGATTTAATCAAACCGGGCGTGTCGGTCATTACGCCAAACCCGAAAAGCTCCGGCGGAGCTCGCTGGAACTATCTGGCGGCATGGGGCTATGCCCTGCACCACAACAACAGCGATCAGGCCAAGGCACAAGACTTTGTGAAGGCCCTGTATAAAAACGTTGAGGTACTCGATTCTGGTGCACGTGGTTCAACCAATACCTTCGTTGAACGTGGTATCGGCGATGTGCTGATTGCCTGGGAAAACGAAGCGCTGTTAGCAACGAACGAGCTGGGCAAAGATAAATTCGAGATAGTGACCCCGAGTGAATCTATCCTCGCGGAGCCGACCGTGTCCGTGGTTGATAAAGTGGTGGAAAAGAAAGACACCAAAGCGGTGGCGGAAGCTTACCTGAAGTATCTCTACTCTCCGGAAGGCCAGGAAATTGCGGCGAAAAACTACTATCGTCCACGTGATGCAGAAGTCGCGAAGAAATACGAAAACGCATTTCCGAAGCTGAAGCTGTTCACTATCGACGAAGAGTTTGGCGGCTGGACGAAAGCGCAGAAAGAGCACTTCTCTAACGGCGGTACGTTCGACCAAATCAGTAAACGATAAATAAGTCTGTGATTTACCGACCCGGTGGCCAAGCGCGACCGGGTTTTTTATTTGTCATGGTTTTGCGTTACTCTTGCCCTTCAATGGGATACAGGAAACGCGTAATGAAAAAAGCAGGCTATCTTTTACTGGCGGTGATTGTGGTCGCCGCCGCTGCAGGTATCGGGTACTGGAAATTCACCGGCAACCCGGACGCATTACGCCAGATCGTTCTTCAGCAATGCCTGCCGCACCAGTTGCAGCAGCAGGACCCCGCCCCATGCGCTGAAGTAAAGCCGGATGCCGGATATGTGGTGTTCAAAGACCGTAACGGCCCACTGCAATATCTGTTGATGCCTACCTGGCGGATCAACGGTACGGAAAGTCCGCTGCTGTTGAAATCAGGCACGCCGAACTTTTTCTGGCTGGCCTGGCAGGCGCGTAGCTTTATGAGCCAAAAATACGGCCAGGAAATCCCTGACAAAGCAGTCTCTCTGACCATTAACTCACGTAGCGGGCGTACGCAAAATCACCTGCATATTCATATCTCCTGCCTGCGAACCGATGTCAGAAAGCAGCTGGATGACAACCTGGCGAAAATCAGCACCCGCTGGCTACCATTACCGGGTGGGCTGCGCGGTCATGAATATCTGGCGCGTCGCGTCACGGAAAATGAACTGGCACAACGCAGCCCGTTTATGATGCTGGCGGAAGAGGTGCCGGATGCGCGTGAGCATATGGGCAGCTATGCGTTGGCGATGGTGCGCCAGAGCGACGAATCCTTTGTCCTGCTGGCTACTCAGCGCAATCTGCTGGCTCTGAATCTCGCCTCCGCTGAGGAAATTCAGGATCATCAATGTGATATTCTGCGTTAACCCCACCTAATCTGGCGTTTACTCCGCATGCCTGTCCCCGTATTCTTGTTGAAAAAAACAACAGGAGACAGGCATGTCGCTCTGGCTTACACACCCTCTGTTTATCCCCTCTCTGGTGGTTGGTATCACCATTCTGCTCTGGGCTACGTCGCTGCTGCCGGAGTTTATAACGGCGCTGCTGTTCTTTGCCGTGGCGATGGTCGCCAAAATTGCGCCACCGGATGTGATTTTTGGCGGCTTTGCGTCCTCCGCATTCTGGCTGGTGTTTAGCGGTTTTGTACTGGGTATCGCGATTCGTAAAACGGGGCTGGCGGACAGGGCGGCGAGGGCGCTGTCATCGAGGTTGACTGATTCCTGGCCGTTAATGGTGGCGAGCGTAGTGCTGCTGAGTTACGCGCTGGCATTTGTAATGCCATCCAACATGGGCCGCATTGCGCTGCTGATGCCGATCGTCGCGGCGATGGCGAAACGGGCTGGAATTAACGACGGCACGCGCGCCTGGTATGGTCTGGCACTGGCCGTCGGGTTTGGGACGTTCCAGCTTTCTGCGACGATTTTACCCGCTAACGTACCGAATCTGGTGATGAGCGGCGCGGCGGAAGGCTCTTACGGTATCCACCTCAATTATCTTCCCTATTTGCTGCTGCATACGCCGGTTTTGGGTTGGCTTAAAGGCGCGGTGCTCATTGTGCTTATCTGCTGGTTGTTCCCTGGCAAGCCGCATGAGCCGCGCGATCTCACGCCGCCGGAGCCGATGAGCCGGGATGAAAAACGTCTGGCCTGGATGTTAGCGGTGGTGCTGTTCTTGTGGGTAAGCGAAAGCTGGCACGGCATTGGCCCTGCGTGGACCGGACTGGCTGCGGCAGTTATCACATTGCTACCACGGGTTGGCTTTATCAATGGCGACGAGTTTTCCACTGGGGTCAACATTCGTACCTGTATTTATGTGGCGGGTATTCTGGGGCTGGCGATCACCGTCACGCAAACCGGTATTGGTAGCGCTGTTGGCGAAGCGCTGTTACAGGTGATGCCGCTGGATGCGGAAAAGCCGTTTACCAGTTTCCTCGCGCTGACCGGTATTACCACAGCGCTTAATTTTATTATGACGGCGAACGGTGTTCCGGCGCTGTATACCACGTTGGCGCAAAGTTTTGCCGATGCGACGGGATTCCCGCTGTTGTCGGTGATTATGATCCAGGTGCTGGGTTATTCCACGCCACTGTTGCCGTATCAGGCTTCACCGATTGTAGTGGCGATGGCGCTCGGGAAAGTACCTGCAAGGGCGGGGATGCTGCTGTGTATCGCACTGGCGGCGGCAACGTATTTGATTCTTCTGCCGCTGGATTACGCCTGGTTTACGGTGTTAGGAAAACTGTAGATGTATCAAAATGTTAATTTTATGTTTTGTGAGTGAGTGAATTGTATTATGTGCGGCAATATCGGTTAATGCCCGAGCGCAGATTTGCGCACTGGAAACTCAAGGATTGATTCATGGACAGTTTGACCCCCATCCGCTGTTGGCCTGCCATCATCTCGCTCGTGATTACGCTGACCATCTGGTTTGTTATCCCGTGTCCTCCTGACGTAACCCCGCAAGCGTGGCACCTGCTGGCACTGTTTATTGGTACGATCGCTGCGATTATCGGTAAAGCTATGCCCATTGGCGCAATTGCGATTGTGGCGATTATGCTGGTGGCTATGACTGGCGTTACTAACCCCGGCAAACCCTCCGCGGCGTTGAACGATGCGTTGAGTGGCTTTTCGAACCAGTTAATCTGGCTGATTGGTTTATCCATTATGCTGTCGCAAAGTCTGTTAAAGACTGGCCTGGGAGCGCGTATTGGCTACGGGTTTATTGCGCTATTTGGTAAAAGAACGCTGGGTATTGCGTGGGCATTAACCCTTGCGGAAACGCTAATTGCACCCGTAACGCCAAGCAATACCGCGCGTGGTGGCGGCATTATCCACCCGGTAATGCGGGCGATTGCGGAGAGCCTCGGCTCGCAGCCAGGCCATGCCGAGAATGGCTCAACGGGCCGTTATCTCGCGCTGGTGAACTACAACATTAACCCGATCAGCTCGGCAATGTTCATCACCGCGACCGCACCTAACCCGTTAATCGTCAGCTTTTTGACGAAGGGGACGGATGGCGTGCTGAACATGACCTGGGGAATGTGGGCTATTGCGGCGCTTCTTCCCGCTCTGGTATCACTGGTTGTCATGCCGATTGTAATCTGGTGGCTCTATCCGCCAGCTATCACGCGCACGCCAAATGCGCCGCAGTTCGCGCGGCAAAAACTGGATGCGCTGGGTCCACTATCACTGGCAGAAAAAATCACCCTGGCAGTGTTCATTTTGCTGCTCTGCCTGTGGGCGGGTGTTCCAGCGATGCTGATGGGCAGTGCCTGGAGCGTAAACCCCACTAGCGCCGCGTTAATTGGTTTGTCGATTCTATTGATGGCGGGCGTATTGAGCTGGGATGACATTCTTAAATGCCGCGGGGCATGGGATACGATAGTCTGGTTTGCCGCACTGGTGATGATGGCGGATTTTCTCAGCAAACTGGGGTTGGTGGGATGGCTGGCAACCAGCGTTGGTAGTGCAATCGACCATCTTGGCGTGCACTGGAGTGTTGCAACGCTGCTGTTGATTCTGCTTTACGTCTACTCGCACTACTTTTTCGCCAGCACTACTGCGCATATTACGGCTATGTTCGCTGCGTTCTTCGCCGCAGGATTAGGCCTCGGCGCGCCGCCAGCATTGCTTGGTTTAATGCTCGGTTTCTCCTCCTCCCTGATGATGTCGCTCACGCACTATGGCACGGGTACTGCGCCGATCATCTTTGGTTCGGGCTATGTCACGCTGGCGGAGTGGTGGAAAACGGGCCTGGTGATGAGTGTGGTCAACCTGACCATTTGGGGGGTGACCGGCGCCTTCTGGTGGCACTGGTTGGGATACTGGTAGTTAATACAGCGGGAGGAGTGCTCCTCCCGCCTTAACAACTTAAGCCTGTTTAGCGGCTTCTGCTGCTTTAACGATGACGGCGAAGGCGTCTGCTTTCAGAGAAGCACCACCAACCAGCGCACCGTCGATGTCCGGCTGAGCAAACAGTTCTGCCGCGTTAGCCGCGTTTACAGAACCGCCGTACTGGATGATTACTTGCTCAGCGATTTTCGCGTCAGCTTTAGCAATGTGGTCACGAATAAATTTGTGAACAGCCTGAGCCTGAGCAGGAGTTGCAGATTTACCGGTACCGATAGCCCATACTGGTTCGTAAGCGATAACGACGCCTTCGAATGCTGCCGCGCCCTGAGTTTTCAGAACCGCGTCGATCTGACGTGCACAAACTTCTTCAGTTTTGCCCGCTTCGTTTTCTGCTTCGGTTTCACCGATGCACAGAACTGGAGTCAGACCCTGCTCTTTCAGCACGGCGAATTTTTTAGCGATCAGCTCGTCAGATTCTTTGTGGTAAGTACGACGCTCAGAGTGACCGATAATGATGTACTGTGCGCCAATGTCTTTCAGCATTTCAGCACTTGTTTCACCAGTGAATGCGCCAGACAGGTTCAGGTCAACGTTCTGCGCGCCCAGAATGATGTGGCTACCGGCAGCGGCGTGTTTCGCCAGGTCGATATACATTTCCGGCGGAGCAATCGCTACTGCACAGCCAGCAACGCCAGCCAGTTCTTTACGCAGATTAGCAACCAGTTCGTTTACCATGTGGCGGCTGCCGTTCAGTTTCCAGTTACCCATCACTAAAGGATGTCGCATTTCATTTCTCCACGCTTGTCAGCGAATTAAGGAATATGGCCGCCCGTAAGGGCAGCATGGTCTGTGAAACAGTATAGAGATTCATCCCCCGAAAGGCTTTGCTTTTTGTCATTTCCCCGTCATTCTCCACGTTGCAGGTGCGTTGGCTGTACTCTCTCACCCCAGTCACTTACTGATGTAAGCTCCTGGGGATTCGTTGCGTCGCCGCCTTCCTGAAACGTGAATAATTTAGGGGGGATTCGACCCTTCGAGGTTTTCAGATAGAGCCAGCTTAATCGGTTCAACAGCGAAGGTCAGCCCCTTTTCACCGTTATCTGCCACGACATAGCGAATTGCGCCTTCTGTTTCGGCGTAATAGTGCTTACCTTTGCCTGCGGCGAGCAGTTTTTGTAGCTTTTTCTGGCTCTGTTCCTTCGTCAGTAGCGGTGCGACGGTGCGGATGACGGCGGTCATGTATTCCAGCGCTTTCGCTTTAGCTGCCTTTTGCTCTGGTCCCTGAATTGGTAACCAGGTTATCTGCATGCTTTTGATTTTCAGGGTACCGCGCTCAAGGGCGGAAGACGCATACAGGTTTTCATTGATTTTGCTGGCCGCGCGGGTGAGATTTGCCCGATCGCGACTGCTGTCGATGGCGCGGAACTCATTCAGGATAAGCTTCGGATTCTGTGTATTAAAGTTTTCGCGAAACTGGCTAATCGACAGGTCAAAGGTCGGCGCGCCCGCCAGTAAATAGGGGGCTGTGGTTGCCGTCGATGGCTCTTCCGCCAATGCCGCAGGGCTGGCGGTTAAGGCTGAAAACAATAATAAAAACAGTGTAAATCCGTGCTTCATCAATCGTACCTTTCATTCTCACTGCTCACGATTAAAACGGTAACCGTCGAGCTTGTCAAAAGGGTAAACTGTTCTGGAAGGTAATAATAAAGGAACTTACATGACCATACAGCAGTGGTTATTCTCATTTAAAGGGCGCATCGGGCGCCGTGATTTCTGGATTTGGATTGGCCTATGGATCGTCGGCATGCTGGTTCTGTTTTCGCTGGCGAGCAAACAATTACTCGATATTCAGACCGCGGCTTTTTGTCTGGTGTGTCTGCTATGGCCAACGGCGGCAGTGACGGTAAAACGTCTGCATGACCGTGGGCGTTCTGGAGCGTGGGCGCTGTTGATGATTCTGGCGTGGATGCTGCTGGCCGGAAATTGGGCGATGTTACCCGGCGTCTGGCAATGGGCGGTAGGCCGCTTTGTTCCAACGTTGATTCTGGTCGGTATGCTTATCGATCTGGGTGCGTTCATTGGCACCCAGGACGCAAATAAATATGGTAAGGATACGCAGGACGTAAAGTACAGAGCTGACTCGTAGGCCGGATAAGTGTAAGCGCCATCCGGCAAAATGCCCGGGTGTTTACCGGGCATTGAAACGTTCTTACCAGTAGTGCTCTGCGGTCATATGACCCGGTCGGCGGCGGAGGTGTTTGGTCATCTGCCGGGTGTCCTTCAGCAACTGCTGCGTGTCGCGTACCATCTGCGGGTTTCCGCACAGCATCACATGACAGGTTTCTTTATCCATTGGCAGCCCGACCGCTTTTTCCAGTTCACCGCTTTCAATTAGTGCCGGTACACGCCCGGTCAGCGAATCTGCCACGGTTTCACGACTGACCACCGTCTGGATGCGTAATTTACCTTCGTAGCGCTTTTCCAGCGCCTGCATCAACGGTAGATAGCTCAAATCGGCGGCATAGCGCGCGGCGTGGACCAGCACCAGATTTTTGAAGCGATCCAGGTCTTTGCCTAATTGCAGAATCGACAAATATGGGCCGATAGCCGTGCCGGTTGCCAGCATCCACAGCGTGTCGCAATCGGGGACTTCATCCAGCACGAAGAAACCAGCAGCTTCACTCACCACCTGGACTTCATCGCCAGGCTTCAGTGCTGCCAGACGAGGGCTGAGTTTGCCGTCGGGAACCGTCACCAGATAAAACTCTAAATCGGGGTTATCAGGGGCATTGACGTAAGAATAGGCGCGCTGGACGCGCTCGCCGTCGATCTCAAGGCCAAGCTTGGTGAATTGACCTGCAGTGAAAGGAAGAACCGGAGCTCGCACGGTCAAACTAAACAGGGCATCGGTCCAGTTCTGTACCTTCGTGACTTTGCCTGTTACCCAATCTGCCATGGTTCTCTCCTGTCTGCTTTGATTGCCTTATCTTCGTTCGTTGGACGAAAGATTTCCAGCCCATATGGGCTGGAAGGCTCTATTGATCAAATCAATTACAGGATGTGCGCCTGCACATCGGGATCTTTGCGATCGAGGTAGTGAATCGACTGAATGCGCCGGATCGTACGTGATTTACCGCGGATCAGCAGCGTTTCGGTGGTTGCGATATTACCTTTGCGGCTAATCCCTTCCAGCAAATCGCCTTTGGTGATGCCGGTGGCAGAGAAAATGACGTTGTCGCTACGCGCCATTTCATCGAGGCGCAGCGCTTTGCCCGCTTCAATGCCCATGGCGGCGCAACGAGCCAGTTCCTGTTCGCCAATGCGACGGTTTTCTTCGCTGTCGCCTTTGACGTCATGACGCGCCAGCAAACGGCCCTGCATGTCGCCGTCCAGCGCGCGGATGACGGCGGCAGAAACGACACCTTCAGGTGCGCCGCCAATGCCGTACAGCACGTCAACTTCACTGTCTGGCATGCATGTCAGAATGGAAGCAGCAACGTCACCGTCTGGAATAGCAAAGACGCGCACGCCCAGTTTTTGCATTTCGGCGATCGTTTCATCATGGCGTGGCTTGGCCAGAATGGTGACGGTCAGTTCACTCAGCGGCTTATTGAGTGCAGCGGCAACGTTCTGCAGGTTGGCTTCCAGCGACAGGTTCAGGTCGATAGACCCTTTTGCGCCTGGGCCGACAATCAGCTTTTCCATGTACATGTCTGGCGCGTTCAGGAAGCAGCCTTTATCGCCAACAGCCAGTACGGCCAGCGCGTTTGCCTGACCCATTGCCGTCATGCGTGTGCCTTCGATAGGATCGACGGCGATGTCGACCGCATCACCAAGACCGGTCCCGACTTTCTCACCGATAAACAGCATCGGTGCTTCATCGATCTCACCCTCGCCAATCACGATGGTGCCGTCGATATTGACCTGGTTGAGCATAATACGCATGGCGTTTACCGCCGCGCCGTCAGCGGTATTTTTGTCGCCGCGGCCCAGCCATTTATAGCCAGCCAGCGCGGCCGCTTCGGTCACGCGTGAAAATTCAATGGCAAGTTCTCGTCTCATTGCAAACTCGTAGCTGAAAGGAATGGCGCGAAGTGTAGCACAGGGGAGGGGGCGAGATTATTGATGTGTGTGCGGGGTTGCCCCCGCACGAAGATATTGCCGGATAAGGCACAGTTGCCATCCGGCTATGACGTATTACTCGTCGTGATCTTCCCATGCCATGGCGCGTTTGACCGCTTTTTTCCAGCCGCTGTAACGGAAGTTACGTTCGGTGGTTTCGATGCCTGGGCGGAATTCACGCTCGATGACCGCTTTTTCCTGCAGCTCATCCAGATTCTGCCAGAAGCCTACTGCCAGACCGGCCAGGTATGCCGCACCCAATGCGGTGACTTCGCGGACTTCCGGGCGCTCAACGCGCGTGCCGAGAATGTCGGACTGGAACTGCATCAGGAAGTTATTGGCGACCGCACCGCCATCAACGCGCAGGGCGTGCAGGCGAATACCGGAGTCAGCCTGCATTGCTTCCAGAACATCACGAGTCTGATATGCAATAGACTCAAGCGTGGCACGGATGATGTGGTTGGAGTTTACCCCACGGGTCAGACCAAAGATGGCGCCGCGAGCATACGGGTCCCAGTATGGTGCGCCCAGGCCAGTAAATGCTGGAACGACGTACACGCCGTTGGTGTCTTTCACTTTGGTGGCGAAATATTCGGAGTCGAACGCATCGCTGATGAGTTTCATTTCATCACGCAGCCACTGGATAGATGCGCCAGCCATAAATACCGCACCTTCCAGCGCGTAGTTCACTTCCCCGGTCGGTCCGCAGGCGATGGTGGTCAGCAGTCCGTTTTCGGACTTAACGGCTTTCTCGCCGGTGTTCATCAGCATGAAGCAGCCGGTACCGTAAGTATTTTTCGCCATCCCTTCCTTCACGCACAGCTGGCCAAACAGCGCCGCCTGCTGGTCACCAGCGATACCGGAGATAGGAATACGAATGCCGCCTTTACCACCGATGTTGGTTTGGCCGTACACTTCAGAAGAACGACGTACTTCCGGCAGCATTGCACGCGGAATATCCAGCGCATCCAGCATTGTGTCATCCCAGTCCAAGGAGTGGATGTTGAACAGCATGGTACGTGAGGCGTTGGTGTAATCCGTGACGTGTACACGTCCCTGCGTCATTTTCCAGATAAGCCAGGTATCTACGGTACCGAACAGCAGTTCGCCGCGACGAGCGCGCTCACGTGAGCCTTCTACGTGGTCGAGGATCCACTTCACTTTGGTGCCGGAGAAGTACGGGTCAATGACCAGACCTGTATTATTACGGATGTACTCTTCCATACCGTCGCGCTTGAGCTTTTCGCAGATATCCGCGGTACGACGACACTGCCACACAATCGCGTTATAGATAGGTTTACCGGTTTCGCGTTCCCAGACAATGGTGGTTTCACGCTGGTTGGTAATACCGATCGCTGCAATTTCATCGGAACTGATATCGGCTTTCGCCAGAACTTCTACCAGCGTGGAGCTTTGGGTCGCCCAAATTTCCATCGGGTCATGTTCTACCCAACCTGCTTTCGGGTAAATTTGTTCGAATTCGCGCTGTGAAACGGCAACGATATTCGCATCGTGGTCCATTACGACCGCGCGGGAGCTGGTGGTGCCCTGGTCGAGCGCAACGATATATTTTTTTTCAGTCATAATTTTTTGTCCCGTAGTCACATTACTGCGAAGCTTTTTGTTGAGTGTTGGCCGCAACGTCTTTTTCTTCAATCGCGCAGACATCGCACGGTAAATGACGACCAATCAGTTTGCGATATGCCCATGCGCCCAAAATCGCGCCGGTAATCGGGCCAAACACCGGAACCAGGAAGTAAGGGATATCGCGACCACCCGTGAAGGCAATCTCACCCCATCCGGCCATCCAGGCGAAGAGTTTCGGTCCGAAGTCACGTGCCGGGTTCATCGCAAAACCTGTCAGCGGACCCATGGAAGCACCAATAACGGCAATCAACAAGCCGATCAGCAGTGGTGCCAGCGGACCACGAGGTACACCGTTACCATCGTCGGTCAGAGCCAGAATCAGCCCCATTAGAATAGCGGTAATGACCATTTCAACCGCGAAGGCCTGCACAAAATTGATATGCGGGTTCGGATAGGTGGAGAAAGTACCTGCCAGACCCAGGCTCTCGGTACTGCCGCGTACGATATGGTTAGTTTGTTCGAAATCGAGGAAAAGATTGTAATAAAGCCCGTAAACCAGTGCCGCTGCGCAAAAGGCGCCGGCAATTTGAGAAATAATAAAAGGAACAACTTTGCGTTTATCAAAACAGGCGAACAGCCAGAGTGCGATGGTTACCGCGGGATTCAGGTGTGCACCAGAAACGCCTGCGGTCAGATAGATAGCCATCGCTACCCCCAGACCCCAGATGACACTGATTTCCCACTGACCGAAAGTAGCCCCAGCCACTTTAAGTGCAGCGACACAGCCCACACCGAAGAAAATCAACAACCCGGTACCGAGGAATTCAGCAATGCACTGGCCTTTTAAGGTTGATGTTTGACTCATAATCGGATCCTGAAGAGAGTTTAATGTTTATTGTGTGCGAGAAGGTCACTGACATCCCCGGAGCCGGTAGGCACACTGTTAATTTATCGTTAACGCGCAAAAACGAGAAATATCGAAATTAAAATGTGTGTACTGCATCAACAAAATGAGCGTTTTCGCGCCATTGTGAGGTATTTGTTATACAAAAATAGTGTGAGCTGAATCATTTCACTGATCAACCTGTTAACACTTAAGAGTTATGACAGTAATGTCACCAGGAGAAAGACTAAAAGTGTTGCAAACCGCAATCTGCGCGGGATGCCGCTGGACAGGGATGACGCGGCTTCATACAATCGGTGTTAAGTAGAGTGCGCTCGTTTTTATTAAGGCGTCGCCGGTTATCGGGACGAGGATTTTTATCCATCAACGCCTTGCAATTCAGGAGAGGTATGACGATGTCATTAGAAGTGTTTGAGAAACTGGAAGCAAAAGTACAGCAGGCGATTGATACCATCACGCTGTTGCAGATGGAAATCGAAGAGCTGAAAGAAAAGAACAACTCACTGTCGCAGGAAGTTCAGACTGCACAGCAGCAGCGTGAAGAACTGGAGCGTGAGAACAACAACCTGAAAGAACAGCAGAACGGCTGGCAGGATCGTCTGCATGCCCTGCTGGGTCGTATGGAAGAAGTCTAATCCTCGTCATATTTCACGTTATGGCGGCGTTGGCTGCGTGCGTTCACCCCAGTCACATAGTGGCCTATGCTCCTGGGGATTCACTTACTTGCCGCCTTGCCCTGACGCGAAATCTATAGAGGATTTAGAATGCGGATACCTGTAGGCCGGATAAGGCGTGAGCCGACATCCGGCAATCAGCGACAACGCATAAAAAAAGGCACCTTGCGGTGCCTTTTTGATCACTCGATATCGAGCGGGTCTTCGGAGAGAATTATCCCGGTGTTATCGGCGTACAGGTGGTCGCCGGAGAAGAACGTCACGCCGCCAAAGTTGACGCGCACATCGCTTTCCCCAATGCCTTCACCGGAAGCGCCTACCGGAATTGCGGCAATCGCCTGAATGCCGATATCCAGTTCTTCCAGATCGTCTACCTGGCGTACTGAGCCGTAGATGACCAGACCTTCCCATTCATTCTGTACGGCCAGCCGCGCCAGTTCGGCATCGACCAGCGCACGACGGACAGAACCGCCGCCATCGACCAGCAGAATGCGACCACGGCCGTTTTGTTCGAGCAGATCGTACAGCAACCCGTTGTCCTCGAAACATTTTACCGTGATGATTTGTCCGCCAAACGACGACCGTCCCCCAAAGTTAGAGAACAGCGGTTCCACGACGTTGACATCTTCCTGATAGATGTCACAAAGCTCGGATGTATCGTATTTCATAGGCTTAACGTTCAGTTGCTGCGAGAATTTTTAGTATATCGCGCTATGTGTACTGTTGGCAAAATCATCAATTGTTAATTGATATTTGTCAGTTAAAGAGACCACTGACTTAAGAAAATTCCAACGACAAACAGCAGGTTAGTTAACAATGCCGCTTTTACGGTGCGTTCCAGCATCGGACGCATTGCAGCCGGGTCCATCTCGCGCATTACATAGCGAGCCTGTTTGATCAGCAGCGGAGCGGCGAGGATAAACAGCCATCCCCACAGGCTTTGCAGTGAGAACAGGTTGAACAGTGCCAGACAGACCAGCGTGCCCATCAGCAGACAGGCGTGGTAGCGGCGGGCATTGACAGCACCTAAACGTACGACCAGCGTGTTCTTGCCGTTCTCTCTGTCGCTGTTGATATCGCGCAGGTTGTTGACGTTGAGCACGGCGGTTGCCAGCAGGCCGCAGGCGGTGGCAGGCAGAATCAGCGCTGGAATCAACGTATGCGCCTGCAGATACCAACTTCCCATTACGCTGAGCCAGCCGAAGAATACCAGCACAGAAATATCGCCCAGGCCGATATATCCGTAAGGGCGATTACCCACGGTGTAGGTGATCGCGGCGATAATCGACAGACCGCCGAGCACCAGGAAACCGACAAAATCCGCCAGCGTGTGACAGGCTACAGCAACCAGGGCTAGCCCGGACAGACAGATCAGCACCACGGTGACGATCAGCGCGCGCTTCATCTGCTGTTGGGTGATGACCCCTTTTTGCATACCGCGCAGCGGTCCAATACGGTCGGGTTTGTCGCTGCCTTTAACGGCATCGCCATAGTCGTTAGCGAGATTGGACAGAATTTGCAGCAGTCCTGCCGTAATCAATGCCAGCAGAGCAACCAGCGGATCGAAGTATCCTTGCCACCATGCTAATGCCGTACCGACGATGATCGCCGCGAAGGCGAGCGGTAAGGTCTTAGGTCGTAAACTTTCCAGCCAGGCTTGTGAGCGGCTAATTTGTTGTTGTTCAGTCATATTTAGCGCCAATAAAAATGGGGCTTTATCAGCCCCATCAACAGTGATGAAAATGCATTGAACGCGATTATAGGATAAAACGGCTCAGATCTTCATCTGCGACCAGCGCATCCAGATGTTTGCTCACATATTCGGCATCAATTGTGATGCTTTGGCCGTTCAAATCGCTCGCATCATAGGAAATATCTTCCATCAGACGTTCCAGAACGGTATGCAGACGACGTGCACCGATGTTTTCGGTGGTTTCGTTAACCTGCCAGGCCGCTTCGGCAATGCGTTTAATACCGGATTCAGTGAAGTTGATGTCCACACCTTCAGTCGCCATCAGCGCTTTGTACTGGACGGTGATGGAGGCATTCGGTTCGGTAAGGATACGCTCAAAATCGCTGGTGGTCAGCGCCTGCAGCTCGACACGAATCGGCAGACGACCCTGCAGTTCTGGGATCAGGTCGGACGGTTTGGCTACCTGGAATGCACCAGAAGCGATAAACAGAATGTGATCTGTTTTCACCATGCCGTGCTTGGTGGAGACCGTGCAGCCTTCAACCAGCGGCAGCAGGTCGCGCTGTACGCCTTCACGGGACACGTCCGGGCCGGAGGATTCACCGCGCTTACAGATTTTGTCGATTTCGTCGATAAACACGATCCCGTGCTGCTCAACGGCGTCGATAGCTTCTTGTTTCAGCTCTTCCGGGTTCACCAGTTTGGCTGCTTCTTCTTCAATCAGCAGCTTCATCGCGTCTTTGATTTTCAGCTTACGCGGTTTTTGCTTCTGACCGCCCAAGTTCTGGAACATGGACTGCAGCTGGCTGGTCATCTCTTCCATTCCTGGAGGCGCCATAATTTCAACGCCCATCGGTGCGGCCGCGAGATCGATTTCGATCTCTTTATCATCCAGCTGGCCTTCACGCAGTTTTTTACGGAATGCCTGACGCGCTGCAGAAGGTTCCTGCGGCTGCTCTGACTGCCCCCAGTTATTTTTAGCAGGTGGGATCAGCACGTCGAGAATGCGCTCTTCCGCCATCTCTTCGGCACGGAAGCGGTTTTTCTCGATTGCCTGCACGCGGACCATTTTGATGGCAGCATCGGTCAGATCGCGGATGATGGAATCTACTTCTTTACCAACATAGCCGACTTCGGTGAATTTTGTTGCTTCAACTTTGATGAACGGCGCGTTGGCTAGTTTTGCCAGACGACGGGCGATTTCGGTTTTACCGACGCCGGTCGGGCCAATCATCAGAATGTTTTTCGGCGTGACTTCATGACGCAACTCTTCGTTGAGCTGCATACGACGCCAGCGGTTACGCAGGGCGATCGCCACGGAACGCTTAGCGTTATCCTGGCCGATGATGTGTTTGTTCAGTTCGCTGACAATTTCGCGTGGGGTCATTTCAGACATGGGGGATCCTTACGCTTTGGAGTTCAATTCTTCGATGGTATGGAAGTGGTTGGTATAAATGCAGATATCCCCTGCAATATCCAACGCTTTCTCAGCAATCTCGCGTGCACCAAGCTCGGTATTTTCAAGCAGAGCGCGTGCAGCAGCCTGGGCGTAGGGACCGCCGGAGCCGATGGCAATCAGATCGTTTTCTGGCTGGATGACGTCGCCGTTACCGGTGATTATGAGCGATGCAGTTTCATCTGCGACGGCCAGCAGCGCTTCGAGTTTGCGCAGCATACGGTCGGTACGCCAGTCTTTTGCCAGTTCAACGGCAGCTTTCACCAGGTGACCCTGGTGCATTTCCAGCTTGCGTTCAAACAGTTCAAACAGCGTGAATGCATCCGCAGTACCGCCCGCAAAGCCCGCGATGACTTTATCGTTGTACAGACGGCGGACTTTCTTCACGTTGCCTTTCATTACGGTGTTACCCAGTGTGGCCTGACCATCACCGGCGATTACCACATGGCCGTTACGGCGTACGCTTACTATTGTTGTCACGAGCAGACCCCTTGGTTACAAATGCAATGTACAGGCCCCGCACAGTGTACGGGGCGTAATGCAAGTATAGATGGGGGGGATTTTGGGGGTTTCAACCCCCAGTGGAGAGTCGAATGCAGTTTGTGTGACCAGCAACCTTCAGGCGGCTGATGGTGTTGTCGGCATTCTCTTTGCCTTTGACCGGACCAATGACCACGCGATTCCAGCCGTTATTGGTGGTAATACGCGAGTTGAACCCTTCAAAGGCCAGCTGCGCGCGCACGGTTTCTGCCTGCTCAGCGCCTTTAAATGACCCGCACTGAACCATCCAGCGGCGTTCATCTTTTTTCTCAGCAGTCTGTTTTGGCGGCTGCGTTTCATTCGTTATCGGCGCGGCCGGCTGCGGTTTTGGCTGAGCAGCGGTGGTATGCGCTGGCGTTTGCAGCAGATCCTGATACGGCTGTTGCGCCGCCGGTTTTGGCTGCGCTTTCGGCTGCTGTACCGGCGCGGCTTGTGCTGTACGCGTTTGCTGCTGCTGATACGGCTGTTCTGTTGCCCGTGGACGCGGCTGCTGAGCCTGCTGCTGTGCGTTATTCCACTGCTGCTGTTGCACCTGACGCTGACGCTGCAGCGTTTGCTGGCGTTGTTCAGGCGTTTGCTCGTTCCACGGTACTTCGTTGAGCTGTGTCGGCTGTTGACGCATATCAGCCTGCATTTGCGCCAATAGCTGGCGCTGCTCATTGGTTAGCTGGTCGGCATTCAGCACCTCGCCGCCCGCAGACGGTTCGGTAGGCGCACGTACGCCAGGCTGACGGCTTTCCAGCTCTTTGATGTATCGCCAGCGCTCTTCCGGTTTTGGCGGAATGCCATTACCGGTGACTTTCTGGTTTTGCAGCGTTTCGGACTCTTCTTTCTTGTGATGCGTAATGAAGTACAGACCACCGATAAAGGTCACGAGTACGGCTGCAGCAATAGCAACCATTGCGGGCGATACCGCAGGCGTATTGCGTTGTTTTTTCCGTGATGTGCTCTTCTTGCGCCGCGAAGGTGCCGGTTGGCCGCGACGTACATAATCTCGTTGTGCCACTATCGTTTCGCTGTATTTATTCGTTCGTCAGCCCGCCATGTTACTTAAGCGGCGGGCCTTTGACCAGACAGGGGAGTCCGAAAGCACTTTACTTTACGTCAGTGCCCGGGTAGTACCCCGAATAATAAGCTCGCAGTCCAGTAAACGTGAGCCACTGCTGACGCTCTGCCCTTGTAATTGATCGAGCAGTAACAGCATAGCTTCACGTCCGATATCGAAACGCGGCTGTGCGACGGTTGTCAGGGGTGGATCACAAAATTCCGTGAGCGAAATGTTATCAAAGCCAATAATGGATAAATCATCAGGGACTTTCAGACCCTGACGTTTGGCGTAAGAGAGTGCACCCAGCGCCATGACGTCGCTGTGACAAAAGACAGCGGTAGGCGGCTGCGGTAGTTCAAGGAGCTGCTTCAACGCATTGGCTCCCGCTTCATAGGTAAAGTCACCGCGCGCGATGAAATGCGGATCGACCGTAATTCCGCTGCGGCGTAATGCCTGAACGTAGCCTTGCAGACGGTAATGGCACAGCGGCATATCTTCGGGTCCGGCGATACAACCAATGCGTTTATGCCCCAGTTCCAGCAGATAATTCATCGCGTTAAAGGCGGCGGTGAGGTTATCAATGTGCACGGTAGGGAGTTCCAGCTCTGGCGCGAACTCGTTCGACATGACCATCGGCGGTAAATTGCGCTGTTCTTCCACGCTGGCATCAAACGGCAGGCGCGAGCTGAGCAGTACCATGCCATCGATCTGCTTGGTGATAATGAGGTTAAGAAACGTCTTTTCCTGCTGATTCTGGTGCGCGCAGTCGCCAATAAGCACCAGGTATCCCTGTTCTGCGGCAGTCACTTCGATGCCACGAATCACTTCGCTAAAAAACGGATCGCAGATATCCGGCACAATCACCAGAATGGTACGTGACTCATTACGCTTAACGTTACGTCCCATTGATTGGGGTAGATATCCCACTTCCAGCGCTGCCTGCTCAACCTTGTTACGGGTTGACTGTGAGACTTTGTCCGGGTTCATTAATGCGCGGGATACGGTTGCCGTTGAGACTTTCGCCTTCAGAGCAACATCTTTCATCGTAGCGGCGGCAACCTGCTTATTCGGTTTCACTCTTTCTCCTCGCCAGAGAGCTGCTGGCACAGACTCGTCCCTGGATAACCTTCATCTGAAACATTTTTATCAGATAGTGAATGGAAGCGGTTACAGAATTTTCATAAAAAGTGTGATGGATCTTTAATTTTACGATCCGCCTCGCATCGTGAGGGGTTATCCCTCGATGGGATCGACATCCAGCACCCATTTAACCTTGCGTGCATCGGGTAGCGTATTGATCAGTGCCAGCGTGCCGCTGACGATATGTTGCAGACGAATTCGTGATGGATGTTGCAACAATATTTGCCAACGATAACGACCACCGCGTTTGGGCGCCAGTGCGGGAACCGGGCCGAGCACCCAGAGTTTGTCATCGGCCAACGGGCTGGCTTGAATGAGATTCCGTAGTTGCTGCAAGAACATTGGTGCATGCTGGTTGTTATGATCTTCTGCCCGCACGATCACATGGCTGGTCCACGGTGGAAGCTGGAGCGTTTGTCGCTCGGCCAGCGCCTGTTCGGCAAACGCGTCATAGCCTTTATACAGCAAGGTTTGCAGCAGCGGATGTTCAGGATGGTGCGTTTGCAGCACCACTTCGCCTTGCTTCCCGGCGCGTCCGGCACGGCCAGAGACCTGCGTATAGAGCTGGGCGAAGCGTTCTGCTGACCGGAAATCTGCGGAGAATAGCGCGCCGTCAACGTCCAGCAGCGCCACCAGAGTGACGTCCGGGAAGTGGTGGCCTTTGGCCAGCATTTGCGTGCCTATAAGAATTCGTGCGCCGCCGCGATGCACTTCCGCCAGATGCTGCTCCAGCGACCCTTTACGGCTGGTGGTGTCGCGATCGATACGTGAAATTGGCACACCGGGGAAAAAAGGTGCCAGAGCCTGCTCAAGCTGTTCGGTGCCGAGTCCTACTGGAACCATATGCGTCGAACCGCAGGAGGGGCACTGACGCGGTATTGGGCGCTGGCTGTCACAGTGGTGGCAACGCAGGTGGTGCTGCGCCTGATGTAGCGTGTAGTAGTGATCGCAACGCGGACATTCTGCAATCCAACCACAGTCGTGGCACAGCAGCGCAGGCGCAAAACCACGACGGTTCAAAAACAGGATCACCTGGTTATCCGCCTGCAGGTGCTGACGCATACGGGCGATTAGAGCAGGGGCGAGTCCGGCCTGCACTTGCTGACCTTTGAGATCCAGCACGTGCTGAGTGGCTGGGCGCGCATTTCCGGCGCGGCGCGTCAGGCGTAGCATGCGATATTTGTTCTGCCGCACGTTACACAGCGTTTCCAGTGCCGGGGTGGCTGAGCCGAGAATAATCGGGATTTGCTCGCTATGGGCGCGGTAAACCGCGAGGTCGCGCGCATGATAGCGCCAGCCTTCCTGCTGTTTATAAGAGCTGTCGTGCTCTTCGTCGATGACAATCACACCGAGATTTTTAAACGGCGTAAACAGCGAAGAACGCGTGCCGATAACAATCGCCGCCTCGCCATTTTTTGCTTTCAGCCAGGCTGAAAGACGTTCACTGTCGTTTAAACCGGAGTGCAGGACTTCGACCGGCGCATTGAAACGTTCGCGAAAACGGGCAATAGTTTGCGGCGTCAGGCCAATCTCCGGCACCATCACCAGCGCCTGCTTGCCCTGGGCAAGGACGTTTTCCAGAACGCTGAGATAGACCTCTGTTTTGCCTGATCCCGTTACGCCCGCTAATAGCCAGGCGCTAAAACTGTCTGAGGCGCTGTGAATAGCCCCGACGGCGGTGGCCTGCTCGGTGTTCAGCCGCAGACGCTCACCGGAAACCGCGTAGTGCGTACGCCAGTCGCTAAAGCCTGGTGTTTCGCTCGCCAGATCGCACAGCCCTTTTTTCCGCAGTGCCTGTAATGCGGCATCATTAAATTCCAGTTCAGCCACCTGGTCGCGCCAGATTTTCCCCTGGCGTAGCGCAGCCAGCGCCTGTTGCTGCTTGGGAGAACGCTTCAGGCTGTTGAGGTCAATAACTTGGCCTTCTTCAGTGGCAAACCAGTACCACATGGGCGCGTTTGTCGCCGGGCGTCCCTGGCGCAGTAAAATTGGCAGAGCGTGAAACAGTACGTCACCGATGGGATGATGATAATAATCAGCCGCCCACAACAGCAGACGCCAGACAGAGGTCGAGTAGACCGGTTCGCTGTCCAGCACTTCGAGAACGGCTTTCAATTCGCTCCGCGGCAGTTCACTGTGCTCGCTGACGGAAAGGACGATACCCACGCGCTCCTGCTGCTTGCCAAAGGGCACGCGTACACGACACCCGGCTTTGGCACTCAAGCCTTCCGGCAGGAGGTAGTCAAAGGTGCGAGGTAGCGGAACAGGTAAGGCAACGTGCGCAACGGGCATTGAATCATCCTGACTTGAAATCTGGCGGGTTAGTATACACATTAGTGGAGGGTAGAATGCGGATCAGTTTGCATGAGCAGGTTAATTTCTGTATGATTCGCCGCCTTTGATGCAAATTGATTGCGTCAAACAATGACCATTACCCGAGAGTTTCAGGCTGTTGATGCAGCGTGAAAGGTGACGGGGAATAATTAACATCGCGTGGTGTCTGGCGTTAGGGCTGGAAGAGCGACGCGGCCTTAAACCGAGGTTTTCCCATGAAAAAAGATATTCACCCGAAATACGAAGAAATTACTGCAAACTGCTCTTGCGGTAACGTCATGAAAATCCGCTCTACCGTCGGTCACGATCTGAACCTGGACGTGTGCGGTCAGTGCCACCCGTTCTATACTGGCAAGCAGCGTGATGTTGCTACCGGTGGCCGTGTTGATCGCTTCAACAAGCGTTTCAGCATCCCAGGCAGCAAGTAAGTTTCAGCTGTCAGAAAAAAGCGCCTTATGGCGCTTTTTTTGTTTCTGCGCTTCAGAACTGAAATATATATTGATGTATTGAATAATCTATTTTATTCAATAAATAAAACGGTGTTTTATTTTTTCGATAAAATATCGCAACTGGTGATCTGCGTCCTTTTTATCTTCTGTCTTTTGCCACTTTTACCAGCTCCTGGCAAAATACCAAAGGTTTCTGCTTTCTTTCTAAAATACACTTTCGTGGAAATATAAAATTAATCTAAAAGCCTTTTTGTTTTCCCATTTTATGGACAAACGAGATGGATTATTTCCGTTGTTGAGTGTGAAGAGGGATTGTCATGAAATTTAAATCTGCGTTATTACTGATTCCATTATTCTCTGCGGCCGCACAGGCGGGTTATGTTGATTACCGACATGAATATTATGACGATGGACGTAATTACGATCGTGTGTATATGTCTCACCGTTTTGCCACGGGTTTTGGTGTGGCAGTAGAAGCCATTTCTCGTTCCGAAAACACGCAGTCAAATGATGCGTGGAATAATATGGAAAGTAACGGCAACGAGTATACCGCAAGCTATCAGTTCACCTGGCAGGGTCTTGTCTGGCAGCCCGGCATTGCGATCGAAACGGGCGATAATATCGCGATTTATAAGCCTTATATCCGCGTGCAGTACAACATCAACGACAACTGGTGGACCGCGTTCCGCTATCGTCAGGAGTACATGCGCAGAAATACTGACGGCAAAGATGACCGCATGGTCTATCGTCCGGAAGCCTGGCTTGGTTATAACGTCAATGACTGGATGTTTGAGCTAAATGGTATTTATAAAATTGCCGATAGCGAAGATTTATATAACAACCGGAAAGATGATTATGAATATAACTTCCGCGTGGCGTACAAATTAGGCTCCTGGGTTCCATTTGTTGAGGTTGGCAACGTTTCCTCGGGTTATAACACAACAACGACAGACGATCGTCAGACCCGTTATCGTGTCGGTCTTGGTTATAACTTTTAATCGGTAATAGTTTTCGTATCGGCTGATTACGTCGATAAGCATAGTTTGTTTGAATAATATGTCTAAGGAGTTGACATCATGTCTAATGATGGAACTATTATCGGAAATAATGAAACCACTGCCGTCAGGCCTTTCGGAATTAGAGATAAAATTGGTTATTTATGTGGTGACCTCGGAACCTGTTTTATTCTTGGCTTAGTTAATAGTTTTTTAATGATTTATTACACTAACGTCCTCGGTATTTCCGGCGTTATTGTTGGCTCACTCTATTTTGTGACCAAACTCTTTGATGCGTTCGTTGATGTTGGTGTAGGGCGCTTATGCGATATCTCTAAACTGACGGTACATGGACGTTTCAACCCGTGGGTGCGTCGCATGAAGTATCCATTTTGCATCATTGCGGTTGTCCTGTTCCTGCCGTTTGTGAATGATTTTTCTTATACGGCGAAAATCATCTACATCTGCTGCTCCTATTTCATTTACGGTTCGCTGTTATCTACCGTGAGTATTCCGTACGGTGCTATGTCTGCGGCGATTAGCTCGAATCCTGAAGATCGTGTATCGCTTTCAACCTGGCGTAGCGTTGGGTCAGCAATTGGCGGTGGGGCAACTGGCTTTTTCATTCCAATCCTGATGTACACCACCCTGGTGGATGGAAGCCAGGTGATTTCCGGGCAACACTTCTTCTGGATTTCCATTGGTTGCGCAGTGCTGGGCTTGATCTTTTTATCCTTGACCTGTCATTTAACGACGGAGCGCGTGCGCGTGGAGAGAAAAGAGAGCATGCCCGTTTCGGTGTTGCTGAAGGGACTGGCACGCAATAAGGCGCTGATTGTTTTAGTGGTTGTGGATTTGCTGATTGTAATTAATCAGGGGTTGTCCGGTACCAACATGACTTACCTGTTTAATGACTATTTCCACAATAAAGAGGCGATGTCAGTCGCGTTTCTGTTTACCTTTGGTTCCCTGGTTCTGCTGGCGCCATCGGCATCCTGGCTCACGAAGCGGTTTGGTAAAAAAGAAGCCAGTGTAGGCGCGTTGCTTTTTGCCGTGGTCATGTATGTGATTATGTACTTTGTCCACATTACGGATGCAAAGGTCTATCTGGTTTTCTTGTTCCTGGCGACGCTGGGTGCAGGGTTATTCAACCTGATGATTTGGGCGTTTATGACTGATGTTTGTGACTACCATCAGTATGTCACTGGCGATCGCGAGGATGGCACGGTTTATGGTGTGAACTTCTTTGCGCGCAAGGTTGGTCAGGCATGCGCAGGGGCGATTGGTGGCTTTATGTTGGCTATCATTGGCTATCAATCATCGTCAACAGGTGGTGCAGTGCAAACCAGCATTGTGCAGGAAAATATTTATACGATGGCGAATCTCTTGCCGGCGCTATGCCTGTTTTTGGCGGCGGTCATTCTGATTTATTTCTATCCATTGAACCGTACGGAAACGCTCAAAATGGAAGAAACATTGAATAAACTCAATGGTATTAGTAAGTAACACAGTGAGAAAAGGCGGGAGCATTCCCGCCTCTACACGCCCATTGCCGTTCTAACTATCAGTATTCCCACGTTTCCGGGTTGATACCCAGTTCGCGCATGATTACCTTTGCTTCTTCCGGGATTTCATCACTGCGTTCTTTACGCAGGTCGTCATCGTTGGGTAAGGGTTGCCCAGTAAAAGCATGCAGAAACGCTTCACACAGCAGTTCGCTGTTGGTGGCGTGGCGCAGGTTGTTCACCTGACGACGCGTGCGTTCATCGGTAAGGATTTTTAACACCTTCAGAGGAATGGAAACCGTAATTTTTTTGACTTGCTCACTCTTCTTACCGTGCTCAGCGTATGGGCTGATATATTCGCCGCTCCATTCAGCCATGAGATACCTAATCCTCTTCGTCATTAATATTGAGGCCAGAACCTGAGCCCGGACCATAATTGCGCGTAGTTTATCGTAGTGGCGTGGCCCTGACACGAAGTAAGCCGACGCAGATGTACGCTAATGCATATAATTTTAACGGCTATTTCCAGTTTGCTCAATCTATACGCAAAGAAGTTTAGATGTCCAGATGTATTGACGGCTATCGTAACTATGATTACTCTGGTGTCTGACTTTTCACCGACTCAGCCAGGATCTCCTCAATATGACGCGTAAACAGGCCACCATCGCAGTGCGTAGCGGGTTAAATGACGACGAACAGTACGGTTGCGTTGTCCCGCCGATTCACCTCTCCAGCACCTATAACTTTACCGGATTTAATGAACCTCGCGCCCATGACTATTCGCGTCGCGGCAACCCAACGCGCGATGTTGTTCAGCGTGCGCTGGCGGAACTGGAAGGCGGTGCAGGTGCTGTGCTGACCAATACTGGCATGTCGGCGATTCATTTGGTGACCACGGTCTTCCTCAAGCCAGGCGATCTGCTGGTCGCACCGCATGACTGCTACGGCGGGAGCTACCGACTGTTTGACAGTCTGGCAAAACGTGGCTGTTACCGCGTCCTGTTTGTCGATCAAGGTGATGAGCAGGCATTGCAGGCCGCATTGGCGGAAAAACCGAAACTGGTGCTGGTAGAAAGCCCAAGCAACCCGCTGCTGCGCGTGGTGGATATTGCGAAAATCTGTCAGCTGGCGCGTGAAGCTGGCGCGGTCAGCGTGGTCGACAACACTTTTTTAAGCCCGGCACTGCAAAATCCACTGGCATTGGGCGCCGATCTGGTGTTGCATTCATGCACGAAATATTTAAACGGTCACTCAGATGTGGTGGCTGGTGTTGTGATAGCGAAAGATCCGGAAACGGTCACTGAACTGGCATGGTGGGCGAATAATATTGGTGTGACCGGCGGCGCGTTTGATAGTTATCTGCTGTTGCGCGGCCTGCGTACTCTGTCTCCTCGAATGGAGGTGGCGCAACGTAATGCTCAGGCGATAGTCGATTATCTGCAAACTCAGCCGCTGGTGAAAAAATTGTATCACCCGTCATTGCCGGATAATCAGGGCCATGAGATTGCCGCGCGTCAGCAAAAAGGCTTTGGCGCGATGTTAAGTTTTGAACTGGATGGTGATGAGCAAACGCTGCGCCGCTTCCTCGGAGGGTTGTCATTGTTTACGCTGGCGGAATCGTTAGGGGGCGTTGAAAGTCTGATCTCCCACGCCGCAACCATGACACACGCGGGCATGGCGCCAGAAGCGCGTGCTGCCGCCGGAATTTCCGAAACGCTGCTGCGTATCTCCACCGGTATTGAAGATGGCGAAGATTTAATTGCCGACCTGGAAAATGGCTTCCGGGCTGCAAACAAGGGGTAAACATGAGTGTGATTGCGCAGGCAGGGGCGAAGGGTCGTCAACTGCACAAATTTGGTGGTAGTAGTCTGGCTGATGTGAAATGTTATCTGCGTGTCGCAGGCATTATGGCGGAGTACTCGCAGCCTGATGACATGATGGTTGTTTCAGCCGCAGGCAGTACCACTAACCAGTTGATTAGCTGGCTGAAATTAAGCCAGACCGATCGCCTTTCTGCGCATCAGGTTCAACAGGCGTTACGTCGCTATCAGAGCGAGCTTATCAGCGGTTTGTTACCGCCTGATATAGCGGATGGACTAATTGGCGCGTTTATTCACGATCTGGAGCGTCTGGCTGGATTACTCGACAGCGGCGTGAACGATGCCGTCTATGCTGAGGTTGTTGGGCATGGTGAGGTATGGTCCGCGCGTTTGATGTCTGCGGTCCTTAACCAACAGGGGCTGGAGTCAGCCTGGCTGGATGCGCGCGATTTTTTACGTGCTGAACGCGGTGCCCAGCCGCAGGTAGATGAAGGTCTTTCTTACCCGCTGCTACAGCAACTGCTGGCGCAGCATCCGGGTAAACGGCTGGTGGTTACCGGCTTTATTAGCCGCAGCAATTGCGGTGAAACGGTCCTGCTGGGGCGTAACGGCTCCGACTACTCGGCGACGCAGGTTGGCGCGCTGGCGGGCGTTTCTCGCGTAACTATCTGGAGCGATGTCGCCGGGGTTTACAGCGCGGATCCGCGTAAAGTAAAAGACGCCTGTTTGCTGCCGCTGCTGCGTCTGGATGAAGCCAGCGAGCTGGCGCGTCTGGCGGCACCGGTTCTCCATGCCCGTACCTTACAGCCGGTTTCCGGTAGCGATATCGATCTCCAACTGCGTTGTAGCTATACGCCGGAGCAGGGTTCAACGCGCATTGAACGCGTACTGGCCTCCGGTACCGGGGCGCGTATTGTGACCAGTCATGATGACGTCTGCCTGATTGAGTTTTTGGTTCCGACTGGCCAGGACTTTAAGCTGGCTTATAAAGAGATTGATCAGGTTTTAAAACGTACCCAGGTGCGTCCGCTGGCAGTGGGTGTGCATCCTGACCGCCAACTGCTGCAATTTTGCTATACCTCCGAAGTCGCTGACGGCGCACTGAAAATTCTGGATGAAGCTGGTCTGCCGGGCGAGCTGCGTTTGCGCCAGGGGCTGGCGCTGGTAGCGATGGTCGGGGCGGGCGTCACCCGTAATCCGCTGCACTGCCACCGTTTCTGGCAACAGTTGAAAGGTCAGCCGGTTGAATTCACCTGGCAATCGGAAGAGGGTATCAGCCTGGTCGCGGTACTGCGTACTGGGCCAACAGAGAGCCTGATTCAGGGCCTGCATCAGTCAATTTTCCGCGCGGAAAAACGCATTGGTCTGGTGTTGTTCGGCAAAGGCAACATTGGTTCGCGCTGGCTGGAGCTGTTCGCTCGCGAGCAGAGCACGCTCTCGGCGCGCACCGGATTAGAGTTTGTGCTGGCGGGTGTGGTTGATAGCCGTCGTAGCCTGCTGAATTACGAAGGGCTGGATGCCAGCCGCGCGTTAGCTTTCTTTGATGACGAGGCGGTAGAGCAGGATGAAGAGTCTCTATTCCTGTGGATGCGTGCTCACCCGTATGATGATTTAGTGGTGCTGGACGTTACTGCCAGCGAGCAACTTGCGGATCAGTATCTGGATTTTGCCAGCCATGGTTTCCACGTTATCAGCGCCAACAAACTGGCGGGGGCGAGCAGCAGTCATAATTATCGCCAAATTCATGACGCTTTTGAAAAAACCGGCCGCCACTGGCTGTATAACGCCACCGTGGGAGCAGGTTTGCCGATCAATCATACCGTGCGCGATCTGATTGATAGCGGAGATACCATTCTGTCGATCAGCGGGATCTTCTCCGGTACGTTGTCGTGGTTGTTCCTGCAATTTGATGGCACGGTCCCGTTCACCGATCTGGTGGATCAGGCGTGGCAACAGGGGCTGACTGAACCCGATCCGCGCGTAGATCTTTCCGGCAAAGATGTGATGCGTAAGCTGGTGATTCTGGCGCGTGAAGCAGGTTACGACATCGAACCGGACCAGGTTCGCGTGGAATCGCTGGTGCCTGCACACTGTGAAGAAGGCTCTATTGACCATTTCTTTGAGAATGGTGATGAGCTTAACGAGCAGATGGTGCAGCGTCTGGAAGCGGCGCGTGAAATGGGGCTGGTGCTACGCTATGTGGCGCGTTTTGATGCTAACGGTAAAGCGCGCGTTGGTGTTGAAGCGGTTCGTCCTGAACACCCGCTGGCGGCGCTGTTGCCGTGCGATAACGTATTCGCCATTGAAAGCCGCTGGTATCGCGATAACCCGCTGGTAATCCGTGGACCGGGCGCAGGTCGTGACGTTACCGCCGGCGCTATTCAGTCAGACATCAACCGTTTGGCGCAGCTGCTGTAGTTTGCGTTGCCTAATGACGCTTACGCTTATCCGGCCTACATATTTCATGAATCGTAGGCCCGGTAAGCGGCAGCGCCACCGGGCAAATCGTGCTGGGTGATCAGGGCGTTGTATTGATCTACCAGCGTCCTTATCGTCTGAAATACCGAATGGGCGGAGTAGCGGGGGCTTTGCTGAAATTCCGTCTGTTGCTGCAACCAGGCGAGAAAATGATGGCTTGCCGCCAGAGTTTTTGACGCGCCTTCTTCAACACGCCCCTGCGTTAACAAACACACCATTTTACGCGTATCGCCTCGTTGCCAGATTTGCCACTCATTTTGCCACCATCCCTGATAGGTTAAGTGGTTGCAACGCTATATCGATGAGCTTAAAGGCAAAGTCGATCTCACCGTGGCACTCATCCACGAAGGCACGCCAGCACGTCAATCCAGTCTGGGGGGCACCGATGTGCGCCGTGCGCTGGATAAAGATATCCAGACTGCAGGTCAGGTGCATGGCCTGGATATCCTGATCACCGGTCATGCGCATGTGGGCACGCCGGAGCCGATTAAAGTCGGTAACACCCTGATTCTGTCTACCGACAGCGGCGGTATTGATGTGGGTAAACTGGTGCTGGATTACCAGCAAAAACCGCATCAATTTACCGTTAAGAACTTCGAACTGAAGACCATTTTTGCTGATGAGTGGCAGCCAGACCCGCAAACGAAACAGGTCATTGATGGCTGGAATAAAAAGCTCGATAAAGTGGTACAACAAACGGTAGCCAACTCTCCGGTTGAGCTGACGCGTGCTTACGGTGAATCTTCTTCCCTGGGAAATCTGGCGGCAGATGCATTGCTGGCTGCGGCGGGTAAAGATACCCAGTTAGCACTCACTAACTCGGGCGGCATCCGGAATGAAATCCCGGCAGGTGCTATCACGATGGGTGCCGTCATTAGCACCTTCCCGTTCCCGAACGAGCTGGCAACCATGGATCTCACCGGGAAGCAGTTACGTAGCCTGATGGAGCACGGCGCGGGTTTAAGCAACGGCGTATTGCAGGTGTCCAAAGGACTGGAGATGAAGTATGACAGCAGCAAACCGGTTGGCCAGCGGGTCACCGTATTGACGCTTAACGGTAAGCCAATTGAGGACGCTGTGGTTTATCACATTGCCACCAATAGCTTCCTGGCAGACGGCGGTGATGGTTTTACGGCATTCACCGAAGGTAAAGCGCGTAACACATCCGGCGGTTACTATGTCTCTAATGCTGTCGTTGATTATTTCAAAGCGGGAAATACGCTGACGGATGAGCAACTCAAAGGCATGCGTGTGGAAGATGTGAAACCGTAGTGAGGTCAGGCCAGCAGATATTCCGCTGGCCTGTTGTTTTAGCCTTTGTGGGAGGCAAACACCTCTTTTGCGGCGAACAAGCCGTTGAGTGCCGCGGGGAAGCCAGCATATACGGCCATCTGCATAATCACTTCAATGATCTCATCCTGCGTTAAACCCACGTGGAATGCCGCGCCAATATGCACTTTCAACTGCGGTGTGGCGTTACCCAGCGCAGTTAATGCCGCGACGGTGGCGATTTCTCTACTGCGTAAATCCAGCCCCGGCCTTGAATAGATGTCGCCAAAAGGAAATTCAATCAGGTATTGGGCGAAGTCTGGCGCAATATCCTGCAGACTTTCGACGACCGCATCGCCCCCTTTACCATCCACTTTTTGCAACATCTCCTGACCGGTAATAAAGCGTTCTGAAGGCATCATTCCTTCCTCTTTCGTGTGGTTTGTAGTGTGAGGATAGGGCGTGCGGAATGATTGGGATAATACCGTTTCCGTGATACCTTTTCGGTATGACAACATCGTCTTTGCACTCTCTGGACATTCGCCTGCTGCGTTACTTTTCCGTAGTAGCGGAAGAGAACAATATGAGCCGGGCGGCGCAGCGCTTGTTTATGTCGCAGCCGCCGCTGAGTCGCCACATTCGCCAGCTTGAAGAACGCCTGGGAGTGACGCTTTTTGTCCGTCATACCCGTGGGCTTACGCTGACGGAGGATGGCCAACGCGTACTTGAAATCGTACGCCCGCTATTGGCGCTACAGGATAAAACCTGGGCGGCGCTGGGTCAGTTAGTGAAAACGGGGGAGCAATCTCTGCGCTTAGGGCTAAGTACGGCGTTTGAGCAGGGTGTCTTTACGGCGCTTGAGTCCCGGCTTAATATGCGCATACAGAAGCTACATATTGTCCGGCATGGTTCGCCTGAACTGGCGCGCCAGGTGCGTCGGGGCAAACTGGATGCCGCTCTGGTGGCACTACCGCTTGAAACTTCGGGGCTTAGCGTCACGCCGCTTGGCTGGCAAGAATCGATGATTGCCGCCTTACCCGCGCAGTGGGCAGAAGCGGCACTGTCGTCACTCTCATTAACCGCGCTGAGCCACCGACCGCTGTTCTGGTTCAAACGCGAACGTAACCCTGCCTTCTTTGATTACACCCGACACATTTTTCGTCGTGCGGGTTACTCGCCTGCCTGTATTGAAGAGCCGCTGGAACATGACGTGCTGCTGGCGCGGATCGCGCAGGGTGACGGCCTGAGCCTGATTCCGGCCTCCTTTTCCGCGATCCAGCGTCAGGGCGTGATATTCCTTCCTCTTACCGATACCGAGTTGCGTATTAGCATGGGGTTGCTGATGCTGCCTGAGAACGTAACAAAATTAGCGTGGCTGCAGACGGTCGTGACGCAATCCCTCATCATTTCAGGCTGATGTGAATTTTTTTCACGTTGGCTGAGTATTCCTCACCTTTAACGATGATTTTTGTGTTGACGCCAGCATGCTTTTCCGTCATTTTTACATCTAGACGTCTAAACGTATAGCAGTTCACAACACAACATATAACGACAAAAGATTGATGAGGTAAGGTATGAGCTTTTTTCACGCCAACCAGCGGGAAGCCCTGAATCAGAGCCTGGCGGAAGTACAGGGTCAGATTAACGTTTCGTTTGAGTTTTTCCCGCCGCGCACCAGTGAAATGGAGCAAACCCTGTGGAACTCCATCGATCGCCTGAGCAGCCTGAAGCCGAAGTTTGTTTCAGTCACCTATGGTGCAAACTCTGGTGAGCGCGACCGTACGCACAGCATTATTAAAGGCATTAAGGATCGCACTGGCCTTGAAGCGGCTCCGCACCTGACCTGTATTGATGCTACCCGCGATGAGCTGCGGACCATTGCTCAGGACTACTGGAATAACGGTATTCGTCATATTGTTGCTCTGCGCGGTGACTTGCCGCCGGGAAGCGGTAAACCGGATATGTATGCCTCTGACCTGGTGGCTCTGCTGAAAGACGTTGCGGACTTTGATATCTCCGTTGCGGCTTATCCGGAAGTACACCCAGAAGCGAAGAGCGCTCAGGCCGATTTGCTGAACCTGAAGCGTAAGGTTGATGCCGGTGCAAACCGCGCCATTACTCAGTTTTTCTTCGATGTGGAAAGCTATCTGCGCTTTCGCGATCGCTGCGTGTCTGCGGGAATCGATGTGGAAATTATTCCGGGTATCCTGCCAGTCTCCAACTTTAAACAGGCGAAAAAATTTGCCGATATGACCAATGTTCGTATCCCTTCCTGGATGTCGACCATGTTTGATGGTCTGGATGATGATGCGGAAACCCGCAAGCTGGTAGGTGCAAACATCGCTATGGACATGGTGAAAATCCTCAGTCGCGAAGGGGTGAAAGATTTTCACTTCTATACCCTTAACCGTGCCGAGATGAGCTACGCTATTTGTCACACACTGGGTGTAAGACCGAATTAAACAGATGCCCCAGCCCTCTACGGAGGGCTTTTTATTGATCATTTTGATCTACATCTCTGTAACTTTAAATATAAAAGGAATTAGCTATCGAATCTGTGGGTTTTTTCGACTATATCTTATCTCTGGTGGTGTATATCGTAGTCAGAACACTGTAAAGGGAGCATATAGATGAGCATGTCCGACGATAGCCAAAACGCATCAACTGCCGGTAAGTGTCCTTTTCATCAGGGCGGTCACGATCAGAGTGCGGGAGCAGGAACGAACAACCGCGACTGGTGGCCCAATCAACTCCGTGTAGATCTTTTAAACCAACATTCCAACCGTTCTAACCCGCTGGGTGAGGACTTCGACTACCGTAAAGAGTTTAGCAAACTCGACTATTCTGCCCTGAAAGGGGATCTCAGAGCCCTTCTGTCCGAATCTCAACCGTGGTGGCCCGCTGACTGGGGAACCTATGCCGGATTATTTATCCGCATGGCATGGCACGGTGCAGGGACCTATCGCTCCATCGATGGACGCGGTGGCGCGGGTCGCGGACAGCAGCGTTTTGCACCACTGAACTCCTGGCCGGACAACGTCAGCCTGGATAAAGCGCGTCGTCTGCTTTGGCCAATCAAGCAGAAATATGGCCAGAAAATTTCCTGGGCCGACCTGTTTATCCTTGCGGGTAACGTGGCGCTGGAAAACTCAGGCTTCCGCACTTTCGGCTTCGGTGCCGGTCGTGAAGACGTCTGGGAACCGGATCTCGACGTAAACTGGGGTGATGAAAAAGCCTGGCTGACCCACCGTCATCCGGAAGAACTGGCAAAAGCGCCGCTGGGCGCAACCGAAATGGGCCTTATCTATGTGAACCCGGAAGGGCCGGACCATAGCGGCGAACCGCTCTCTGCGGCCGCGGCTATTCGCGCGACCTTCGGTAACATGGGTATGAACGACGAAGAAACCGTAGCGCTGATTGGCGGCGGTCATACGTTGGGTAAAACCCATGGTGCAGCACCGGCTTCGCACGTAGGCGCCGATCCAGAATCCGCACCAATTGAAGCGCAGGGCCTGGGCTGGGCCAGCAGCTACGGCAGCGGCGCGGGTGCAGACGCAATTACTTCCGGTCTGGAAGTGGTCTGGACGCAGACGCCGACCCAATGGAGCAACTATTTCTTCGAGAACCTGTTCAAATATGAATGGGTACAAACCCGCAGTCCGGCAGGTGCGATTCAATTTGAAGCGGTTGACGCACCGGAAATTATCCCCGATCCGTTCGATCCGTCGAAAAAACGTAAGCCAACAATGTTGGTTACCGACCTGACGCTGCGTTTCGATCCGGAGTTCGAGAAGATCTCCCGTCGTTTCCTGAACGATCCGCAGGCCTTCAACGAAGCATTTGCCCGCGCATGGTTTAAGCTGACGCACCGTGATATGGGGCCAAAAGCACGTTACATCGGACCGGAAGTGCCAAAAGAAGATCTGATTTGGCAAGACCCGCTGCCGCATGCGTTCTTTAACCCAAGCGAAGAAGATATCCTGAAACTGAAGGCGACCATTGCCGCTTCCGGGTTGTCCGTGGGCGAACTGGTATCGGTAGCGTGGGCTTCGGCATCAACGTTCCGCGGTGGGGATAAACGTGGCGGCGCTAACGGTGCGCGTCTGGCGCTGGACCCACAGCGTGGCTGGGATGTGAATGCTACCGCGGCACGCGTACTGCCTGTGCTGGAAGGCATTTATAAGTCAGCCCATACCGCTTCGTTAGCCGATATTATCGTGCTGGCCGGTGTTGTCGGTATAGAGCAGGCGGCTAGCGCTGCGGGTGTCAGCATTAAAGTACCTTTTGCGCCGGGCCGCGTGGATGCGCGTCAGGACCAAACGGATATTGAGATGTTTGAACTGCTTGAGCCGATTGCCGATGGTTTCCGTAACTACCGCGCTCGTCCTGACGTATCGACCACCGAGTCGCTGCTGATTGATAAAGCACAGCAGCTGACGCTGACCGCACCGGAAATGACCGTGCTGGTGGGCGGTATGCGCGTACTGGGCACCAACTTCGACGGCAGCCAGCATGGCGTCTTTACCGATCGTCCTGGCGTGCTCAGCACTGACTTCTTCGTCAATCTGCTGGATATGCGCCATGAGTGGAAGGCGGTTGATGAGTCAAAAGAGCTGTTTGAAGGTCGTGACCGTCTGAGCGGCGAAGTAAAATACACGGCAACCCGCGCCGATCTGGTGTTCGGTTCTAACTCCGTACTGCGCGCAGTGGCTGAAGTTTATGCCTGCAGCGATGCTCACGAGAAGTTCGTGAGAGATTTCGTTGCCGCATGGGTGAAAGTGATGAACCTGGATCGTTTCGATCTGCTGTAACAGCTAATGCCGGATGTCGCTTGCAGGTATCCGGCATAGTATGAATAAAAAAATCCCCGCGATTGCGGGGATTTTCTGTTTGCAGGTTATTCCCACTCTTGCAGGTAACGTTGACCGTACTGATCAGCCACCAGCAGGGCGGCATACACCTGGTCCGGCGTTGCGCCGCCAGGCATGTTGTGGATGGTTTCGCCTTCTGCACAGGCTGCCTCAGCCACAATGCGCATTTTCGCCTGAATATCCTGTTTGATGTCCAGTTGCGCCAGGGTAATCGGCAGGCCAACGGAATGGCACAGCGCGGCAACGGTTTCAATTTCATCGACCGGTGCGTTTTCCAGCACCAGCTGCGTCAGCGTACCAAACGCCACTTTCTCGCCGTGATAGTAGTGATGCGCATCCGGGATTGCGGTCAGACCATTATGAATGGCGTGAGCCGCTGCCAGACCACCGCTTTCAAAACCGACGCCACTCAGATAGGTGTTGGCTTCAATAACACGTTCCAGTGCTGGTGTCACCACGTGCTGCTCGGCTGCCAGCATCGCTTTTTCGCCTTCTTCGATCAGCGTATTAAAGCACAGCTCTGCCAGCGCCAGCGCCGCCTGAGTACACTGACCGCCCGCCATGGTGGTTGCGCCGCTGCGTGAACAGGCACGCGCTTCGAACCAGGTTGCCAGCGCATCGCCAATACCCGCAGCTAACAGACGCGCCGGTGCGCCCGCGACAATTTTGGTATCCACAATGACCCTGTCCGGGTTGTTGGGCAGCAGCAGATAGCGATCGAATTCACCGGCATCGGTGTAAATGACGGACAGCGCGCTGCACGGCGCATCGGTAGAGGCGATGGTTGGGGCAATGGCGACAGGCACGCCCATAAAGTGCGCCAGCGCTTTGGCGGTATCCAGCGTTTTACCGCCGCCAATACCAAGTACTGCGCCACACTGCGCTTTTTCCGCTACGCCGCGCAGACGGTCGATTTCGTTTTGTGAACATTCGCCGCCAAACGGTGCAATTTCCAGCGCCAGTCCGGCATCCTGGAAGCTTTTTTCCAGTGCGCCCTGGGCAAAGCCTAAGACAAACTTGTCCCCAACGACCAGCCAGCGTTCTGCCAGTGGTTTGAGGTAGCTACCAAGACGGGTAATAACATCGGCACCCTGGATATACTTACCAGGTGATTGAATAATGCGATCCATACTTTATTTCCCTCACAGGTTGATGTGACCAAATGCGTTGTTCCAGTCCTGCTCAAACTTCTCTATTGCTGACTCTACCGCAGGGGTATTGAGCATTTGTTGCGCTACGTCTAATGGCAGGGTGATAGCTTCACATCCTGCCAGTAAGCAATCCAGCGCCTGACGCGGGGTTTTAAAGCTGGCTGCCAGTACCATGCTGTTTGGCGCATGCAGCTCCAGTAACGTTTGCAGTTCTTGTACTGTGCGAATCCCGTCGCCGCCCTGTGCGTCGATACGGTTAACGTAAGGCGCGATATATTTGGCTCCTGCCAGCGCAGCCAGTAGCCCCTGAGAAGCACTGTAAACGGCGGTTCCCAGCGTGGTGATACCCTCTTTTTTCAGCATCTTAATCGCGGCCAGACCTTCGGATGTCACCGGGATTTTCAATACCAGACCGGGCACTGCATTGCTCAGGCGTTTGGCTTCTTCCACCATGCCCTGCGCCTCGCGGCTCATGGTTTGGGCAAACAAAATACCCTCTTCGCCGATGGCGTTTTGCAGGCGTGGCAGTACATCCCAGATAGATTCTTTGCTTGCCGCCACAATGCTTGGGTTGGTGGTAACACCCGCGATAGGGAAGATGCGTGCCAGACGTTCAACTTCTGCGACGTTGGCGGTATCAAGGTAAAGTTCCATACAAAAACATCCTCTTTAAAGTTCAAGTTCATGTTGCAACAGGCTGGCGATAGCGTCGGCTGAGGCGGCGCTAACCAGCGCGTTACGGAATTCTTCATGCATAATGCGGCGCGCCAGACGCGAGAAAATACGCATATGCTGATCGCCAGCGGCATGTTTGTTGAGCGTCAGCATAATAATGAACTGTGCATCATCATCACCCCAACGTACCGGCGCTTGCAGGCGCGCTACGCTGATGGTGGACTGCTCAATATGTTCGGATTTGCTGTGTGGAATGGCGAAGCTAAAACCTAATCCGGTAGAGAAGACGGCTTCGCGTGCCCACAGGTCTGCTTCCAGCTTACGTGGATAGCGACAACGGCCTGCCAGCAGGAGGTTGTCGGTCATCCCTTTGATGACCTCTTCTTTACTGCGCCAGTCGCTGTCCAGTGTGATGCATTCGGCGGTAACCAGAGGCGTATCCTGTTGGGTCATGCGGAACTGGGCCAGCAGATGTTCGACCTCCAGCGAGGTTCGACAAGCCATCGCTTGATTCAGCAATTGACGGCAGGCACGGCTGTCGAGTTGCGCCATCCGCGCTTTGGCGGCGGGAATGGAGGGAGCGCTCATACTGATTTCGTCCAGACCCAGTCCCACCAGCAATGGCAGCACCGAACCTTTGGCACCCAGTTCGCCACACAGGCCAATCCATTTCCCTTGCCGATGTACTGCCTGCACGGCGTAATCCAGCGCGCGCAGGAAGGCCGGATTCAGGCTGTTGTAGTGGCGGGTAACTTTGGCGTTGTCGCGGTCGACCGCCAGCAGGTATTGCGTCAGGTCATTGCTGCCAATACTAAAGAAATCAATCTCTTCACAGCATTGGTCAATGATGAACATCACAGACGGAACCTCCAGCATAATACCGAGCTGGATCTTCTCATCAAACGGAATGTGTTCACTTCGCAGTTGCTGCTTGGCTTCTGCCAGTTTCTCTTTGACCCACAGGATCTCTTCCATCGAGGAGATCATTGGGATCATGATTTTCAGGCTACCGTGCGCTGAGGCGCGCAGGATCGATCGCAGTTGCGTAGTAAACAACGTGGCATATTCTTCATAAATACGCACCGCGCGATAACCGAGAAATGGGTTGGTCTCAGCAGGAATATTCAGATAATCAACGGGTTTATCACCGCCGATATCCATGGTGCGTACAATAATGCTGCGTCCCTTTGCGGGTTCCAGCGCCTGGCAGAAAATGTTGTATAGCTCGTTCTCATCCGGGGCGCAGGTACGGTCCATATACAGCATTTCCGTACGGAACAGGCCAACCGCTTCCGCACCGTTACTAAAGGCTGCTTGTGCTTCCACGGAGTGGGCGATGTTGGCGGCGACTTCCATACGGATGCCATCAGCCGTGCGTGCCTCCTGGGTCAGCCAGATACGTTGCTGTTCCCGAATGGCATCCTGGATACGGGCTTCTTGCTGATAATAACGTACGATGGATTCATCAGGGGCAACGACGACTGCTCCTGCGTTACCATCGATATAAACCGTTTGCTGTAGCCATGGCATCAAAGATTCAATATCTACGCCAACCAGCGTAGGGATGTTGAATGACCGGGCGAGAATCACCGTGTGTGATGTAGTACCACCGCTTTTTAACAGCAAGCCTTTCAGCAATGTTTTGTCCAGTTCGAGGAACTGGCTCGGTGTTAGCTCATCCGCCATGCAAACCGTAGGCTGGGTCAGTTTTCCCGGTGCAGGGAAGCGCTGTTCCCCATAAATTTGCTGCAGAAGCTGGAAGCAAACATCGCGTACATCCAGTGCACGCTCCTGTAAATAACTGCTGCTTGAACGGGCGAATTCATCACAAAAATGTCCGGCACTTTCGACAACCGCCTGGGCGCAGCTTAACCCGCGTGATACGCCAGCGAGCAGGTGCTGGCGCAGTGAGAGGTCGCTTGCCAGCGAGCGGTGTGCTTCCAGAATCGCACTGGTAGCGCCGTCGCTGTCGAGTAATCGAAACTCAATATTTTTCATCAACAGCGTTAAACCGTTATCCAGTGCCGCTTGCTCGGTTTCAATATCTTGAGCGGATGGAAGGTTACTGAGCGCGTTAAGATCCAGCGAAGAAAGCAGACTCAGAACGCCTCCTGCGCTGCCGCTGCAGACGGTGCGAGCGCGGAAAAGCTGTGGATTTAAATGGGTGAGCGATGCCGGAAGTGGCTCCAGCTCGTTGTTTTTGGCTTCCGCTAGCGGTGCATCGCAGTGCGGAAATTCATTTCGTAACCATTGGCTCAGATGCTGGTGGGCTGCCTGTTCATCTGTACCGGAAATCAGCAACTGGCAGCTATCACCCGCCAGAGTATCGGTGCCAATCAACGATAGTGCGCTCTTAGCGTTGCCCTTACGTTCGGTACGCAGGTTGTGCCACTCAATGTGTGAGGTAAAGGTGTTGCACTGCGTTTCTATGTGGCTTGCCGGGCGTGCATGTACGCCATTGGGTAGCTCACAGGTAAATTCCACAATCAGGGCCATAGCCTCATCTCCCATAACGATTTCTCGCTACAGGATAAAAGGGCAACGCCTGAGCCTGCCATGTGACAAATCTGCCAAAAACTGGATAAATGTAATGTAACTATCAAAGTGAGACATCCCTCACAAGTCAGCGTATCCACTATAAATTCCGAGAAACTGCAAGTTATGAGGCGGATCGCATTTTTGTACTGACATTACAAAAGTCCAGCAAATGGCCTTTTTATCCACTGTTTGCGTCGCGTCAGATTGCCTATTGTTTTCCGCAACAAGTTTATGGATATGGGCTTTAGGCAGCCCGGGAGCGACTTATGAAAGAGTTGGTACAAATCCTGAAAAATACTCGTCAGCACCTGATGACCGGTGTTTCGCATATGATCCCCTTCGTCGTAGCGGGCGGTATTTTGCTGGCTGTCTCCGTCATGCTGTATGGCAAAGGCGCGGTACCGGATGCTGCGACCGATCCTAATCTTAAAAAGCTGTTTGATATTGGCGTCGCCGGGTTGACTTTGATGGTGCCATTTCTTGCTGCTTATATCGGCTATTCCATCGCTGAACGTTCTGCTCTGGCCCCTTGTGCGATTGGCGCATGGGTGGGAAACAGCTTCGGTGCAGGTTTCTTTGGCGCATTAATTGCTGGGATTATTGGCGGTATCGTTGTCCATTATCTGAAGAAGATCCCCGTACATAAGGTGTTGCGTTCGGTAATGCCTATCTTCGTTATTCCCATCGTCGGCACTTTTATCACCGCAGGCATCATGATGTGGGGGCTGGGGGAGCCTGTTGGCGCGTTAACCACTAGCCTGACTGAGTGGCTGCAGGGTATGCAGCAGGGCAGCATTGTGCTGCTGGCGGTAATTATGGGACTGATGTTGGCCTTCGATATGGGAGGGCCAATTAACAAAGTTGCCTATGCCTTCATGCTGATTTGCGTGGCGCAGGGGGTTTATACCGTCGTGGCAATCGCCGCAGTAGGGATCTGCGTGCCGCCGCTGGGTTTAGGTTTAGCGACGCTGATTGGTCGTAAGAATTTCTCTTCTGAAGAACGCGAAGCCGGTAAAGCTGCGCTGGTAATGGGCTGCGTTGGCGTAACGGAAGGCGCGATTCCGTTTGCTGCAGCCGATCCGCTGCGTGTCATTCCATCGATTATGGTGGGTTCCGCCTGTGGCACGGTAACTGCCGCCCTGTTTGGTGCGCAGTGTTATGCCGGCTGGGGCGGGCTGATTGTTCTGCCTGTAGTGGAAGGAAAACTGGGTTATATCGCGGCGGTTGCCGTTGGTGCTGTAGTGACCGCCGTGTGCGTTAACGTACTGAAAAGTCTGGCGCGGAAAAAAGTGTCTCAGGTCGATCAGAAAGAAGATGACCTGGATTTAGATTTTGAAATGAATTAAGTGAGGAATGAGTCATGACCAAGATTATCGCAGTAACCGCATGTCCTTCTGGCGTTGCCCACACCTATATGGCTGCCGAAGCGCTGGAAAGCGCCGCTAAAGCTAAAGGTTGGCAAGTAAAGGTTGAGACTCAGGGTTCGATCGGTCTGGAAAACGAACTGACCGCGGCGGATGTGGCGGAAGCCGACATGGTCATTCTGACCAAGGACATTGGTATTAAATTTGAAGAACGTTTTGCGGGCAAAACTATCGTTCGCGTCAACATCAGCGATGCAGTGAAACGTGCCGACGCCATCATGAACAAGATTGGCGCGCATCTGGCGCAAACCGCTTAACCGTTTGTTTGCCGGATGGCGGCTTCGCCTTATCCGGCCTACAGATGCGTAGGCCTGATAAGCGTAGCGCCATCAGGCAACTATTCCCGCAGGAGTTCCTCATGACGAACCGTATCCAACGTTTAAAAACCGCTCTGTTTCAGAACAACCGTGAAATTTCGCTTGAGCGTGCGCTGTTATATACCGCCAGCCACCAGCAGACGGAGGGAGAGCCGGTTATTCTACGTCGGGCGAAAGCCACCGCATATATTCTTGAGCACGTTGAGATTTCGATTCGTGATGAGGAACTGATTGCCGGAAACCGTACTGTTAAACCGCGTGCGGGCATTATGTCACCGGAAATGGATCCTTACTGGCTGCTTAAAGAGCTGGAGCAGTTTCCAACCCGTCCGCAGGACCGTTTTGACATCAGCGAAGAGGATAAACATCTCTATCGCGATGTGCTGTATCCGTACTGGGAAAAGCGGTCGATGAAAGATTTCATCAACGGTCAGATGACCGATGAGGTTAAAGCCGCCGTCAGTACCCAGATTTTTAGCATTAACCAGACTGACAAAGGTCAGGGACATATCATTATTGATTATCCACGCCTGTTGAATCATGGGCTTGGCGAACTGGTAGCGCAGATGCGAGCGCATTGTCTGCAGCAGCCGGAGAATCACTTTTATCAGGCTGCGCTGCTACTGCTTGAGGCTTCGCAAAAACATATTCTGCGTTACGCTATGTTGGCAGAGAAGATGGCGGAAAGCTGCCCGGATGCGCAGCGACGCCAGGAATTACTGACGATTGCTGAAAACTCTCGGCATAACGCCCAAAGCAAGCCGCAAACCTTCTGGCAGGCATGTCAGCTGTTCTGGTACATGAACATTATTTTGCAATATGAATCCAACGCCAGTTCTCTTTCACTCGGACGCTTCGACCAGTATATGCTGCCGTTTTATCAGGCTTCGCTGACGCAGGGGGAAGACCCAGCATTCTTACAAGAGATCCTCGAATCCCTGTGGGTGAAATGTAATGACATCGTACTGCTGCGATCCACCAGTAGTGCGCGCTATTTCGCTGGCTTCCCAACAGGCTACACCGCGCTACTGGGGGGATTGACGGAGAATGGTCGTAGTGCGGTAAATGTATTGTCTTTCCTCTGTCTTGATGCGTATCAGAACGTACAGCTACCACAACCAAACCTCGGTGTGCGCACGAATGCGTTGATCGATACACCGTTCCTGATGAAAACAGCACAGACCATTCGTCTTGGTACCGGCATCCCGCAAATCTTTAACGATGAAGTGGTGGTGCCCGCGTTTCTGAATCGCGGTGTTTCTCTGGAAGATGCGCGGGATTACGCGGTAGTAGGCTGTGTCGAGCTGTCTATTCCAGGCAGAACATACGGTTTGCACGATATCGCTATGTTTAATCTGCTGAAAGTGATGGAAATTTGTCTGCATGAGAACGAAGGCAACCGCACTCTGACGTACGACGATCTCCTGGCGCATATTCGTGCCAAAATCAGCCACTACATCACGTTGATGGTGGAGGGCAGTAATATCTGCGATATCGGTCACCGCGACTGGGCACCGGTGCCGCTGCTCTCCTCGTTTATTAGCGACTGTCTGGATAAAGGGTGCGATATTACCGACGGCGGCGCGCGTTATAACTTCTCCGGCGTACAGGGGATCGGTATTGCAAACCTGAGCGATTCGCTGCATGCGCTCAATGGGCTGGTATTCGAACAACAGCGCTTATCTTTTGATGAACTTTTGTCGGTGCTAAAAGATAACTTTGCTACCCCGGAAGGCGAGAAAGTTCGCGCCAGGCTGATCAATCGCTTCGAAAAATACGGCAACGATATCGATGATGTAGATAACATCAGCGCCGAACTGCTACGTCATTACTGCAAAGAGGTAGAAAAATACCAGAATCCGCGCGGCGGGCAATTTACGCCGGGTTCGTATACCGTCTCTGCGCACGTGCCGCTGGGTTCGGTCGTTGGGGCAACACCGGATGGCCGCTTCGCCGGGGAGCAACTGGCAGATGGGGGGCTGTCGCCGATGCTGGGACAGGATATGCAAGGACCGACGGCGGTATTGAAGTCGGTCAGCAAGCTGGATAACACACTGCTTTCCAATGGGACGTTGCTGAACGTGAAGTTTACGCCAGCCACACTGGAAGGTGAGGCCGGTTTACGCAAGCTGGCGGATTTTCTGCGGGCATTTACCCAGCTCAAACTCCAGCATATCCAGTTTAACGTGGTGAATGCCGACACATTGCGCGAAGCGCAGCAGCGCCCGCAGGATTTCACCGGGCTGGTGGTGCGTGTGGCGGGTTACAGCGCCTTCTTTGTCGAGTTGTCGAAGGAGATCCAGGATGACATCATTCGCCGCACCGCGCATCAACTGTGAGGTAATTGACCCACGAGGCGAGGACGTCGCGCGTATATTCAACATTCAGCGTTACTCACTGAATGATGGGCAGGGTATTCGTACGGTCGTCTTTTTTAAAGGCTGTCCGCATACCTGCCCTTGGTGTGCTAACCCGGAATCACTCTCACCACGTATTGAAACGGTACGGCGGGAGAGTAAATGTCTGCACTGTACACCCTGTCTGCGTGATGCCGACGAGTGTCCCTCTGGGGCATTTGAACGTATTGGTCGTGATATCACGCTGGACGATCTGGAACGTGAAGTGATGAAAGATGATATTTTCTTTCGCTCTTCTGGTGGGGGGGTAACGCTTTCCGGCGGTGAAGTGCTGATGCAAGCGCCCTTTGCCACACGGTTCCTGCAACGTCTGCGGCGCTGGGATGTGCGCTGTGCAATTGAAACGGCTGGCGATGCGCCGGCCGGTCGCTTGTTATCGCTGGCAAAAGAGTGTGATGAGGTGTTGTTCGACCTCAAAATAATGGATGGAGATCTGGCTCGTGAGGTTATCAACATGAACCTACCGCGTGTACTGGCGAATTTACGGCTATTGGTGAAGGAAGGGGTTAATGTCATACCTCGCCTGCCGCTGATTCCGGGCTTTACGATGAATTCAGATAACACGCAGCATGTGTTGACGATGTTGTCATCACTAGGCATAAAACAGGTACACCTGCTACCGTTTCATCAATATGGCGAGCCCAAATACAGCCTGCTCGGTTTGCCCTGGTTGATGAAAGAAGTGCCCGTACCGACAGCGCAAGAGGTGGATATTATACGTAAGATGGCAGAATGCGCCGGATTTCAGGTAACAGTAGGAGGATAGTATGACCATCGCACCTGTACGATATCTGGTTGCTGTCACCGCGTGCGTAAGCGGCGTAGCCCATACCTATATGGCAGCTGAGCGGCTGGAGAAACTTTGCCAGCAGGAAAAATGGAGCATCAAGATCGAAACTCAAGGGGCACTGGGTACCGAAAATCGCCTGACGGAAGAGGATATTAACCGCGCTGATGTGGTGTTGCTCATTACTGATATTGAACTGGCAGGAGCAGAGCGTTTTACGCAGAGCCGATACGTTCAGTCGGGCATTAGCGCATTTCTGCGTGAGCCGCAGCGGGTGATGAGCGCCGTGCGAAAGCTGCTTTCAGCGCCACAGCACACACATCTTACTCTGGATTAGCTTCTTTCTCCGTCAATTGGCTGTGGTATTGCCGACGGTATTCTGATGGTGAACGTTCTGTATTTTTGCGAAACAGGCGGCAGAAGTAGTTGCTGTCAACAAACCCACAAATGTGCGCCACCTCTTTAATCTTCAATTCGTAACCCTTCAACAGCGTTTTTGCGTGTTCCAGTCGCGTGTGGTTCAGGTATTCGTTAAAACCGATAGCGCCCGTTTTTTGAAAAAGGTGGGAAAGATAATTGGGTGAGATGTAGAACGCCTGCGCGACGGATTCTCGGGTGAGCGGTGAAGCGTAGCGTTCGTCAATATAGTTGCGAATGGCTTCGAAAAGCGCCTGGCTGCGTGATGCGGTTTGGATCTGGCTGCCGAGCAGATCGCGGCAGTGGCTCAGTAAGCTTGCAACGATTAGCCTGGCGGTTTGCTGCTCCTGCGGCTGCATCTGCATTTCATTGAGCGTTTGCAGCAGGAATGAGCCAATACGCGGTCCACGCCGCGCGACGTGCTGGCGGGTAAGGTTTTGATATTGCTTACCGTCCCACTGAACGATGCTAAATCCCAGTTGCTGTTTGCCAAATAAGATACTGAGTGTGGTCACCGGTGTGAGCCACTGTGGAAAGTTCCAGCCCCCAGCCGGAACGAACAAGGCATCGCAAGGCTGTAACGTCGCGGATGCACCAGCAACACCGTTATCGGTGAATTCACCTTCCAGCACAATCTCCAGTCGGGGAAAATCGACCTGATACGCCAGTTCCGGCGTTGAGCTACTGGTGCTGGCAAAGTAAATCTGCCGCAGCGGTGTGGGGCCGTTGATCAGGCGAGAGAGCAGGTGGCTGATGTCGTGATACATGTTAATCCCTTGCAGGCAGCAGACAGGGAAACAGTAACGTTGAAAACAATCGCCCTCAAGTGATTATTGCCGGATGGCGGCTAATGCCTTATCCGGCCTACAAGTCTTTGCGAGCTGTAGGCCGGATAAGCGTAGCGCATCCGGCAGACTGTTACTGATTACCGATTTGATCGCCGTAAGGCAGGGTATCGTAATCAATCAGGGCATTCTTTTTGTACGGGTTGCCAATCCAGCGGGTCGTCTCTTTGAACTGCGGGCTGGTAATGGCACGAGTTGGATCGAAACCATCATAGGTGAAGCCCGCTAAATCAGACCAGGTGTGGATAAGCTCTGAGCTGCTGTATTTACGATTCACATCCTGTGAGAAGTCACGCGGGTGTGCGGCCTGCCATTTTTCCGAGGTCCACAGCAGGAACGGCACCGTATACATATGGCGCGTTGGGTTGTCTTCATTACGACCCTGCGTTTTATGCGGCGGCGTATCGTATACCTCTTCTCCATGATCGGAGAAGTACAGCAGGAAGCCGTTCGGATCGGTCGCTTTATAGTCTTTGATCAGACTGGCAATGATATGGTCATTGTAAACATTCGCGCTGTCGTAATCGTTGTAGGCTTCCAGCTCATCGTCACTCAGGCCTGCGGGCACATTGTCGACATTATTGTCGAACTTACCCTGACCATCCGGATAGCGGAATTTGTACTTAATATGCGTTCCCAGCAGGTGCACGATGATGAACTTTTTCGGTGCAGGGTCGGCCAGTACTTCTTTAAACGGTGCCAGCACGTTGCTGTCATATTCGCGCGCACTTTGTGTACGCTGCTGGTTCATATAGAACTGTTTATCCGTCTGCTTAGAGAACACCGTCAGCATGGTGTTGCGGGCGGTCATCGTCTGCTGATTGGTGATCCAGAAGGTTTTATAACCTGCCTGTTTCATCATGTTCATCAGGGACGGCTGAGTCAGATACAGATCCGGGTTCTTCTCGTTGGCAAAGGTCAGCGCCTGCTGCAGGATTTCAATGGTGTACGGACGGGAGGTCACGACATTATTGAACACGGTGAAGTTAGGATCGGATTTATGCAGTGCATCCAGTTCCGGCGTTGTTTCGCGTGGGTAACCGTACAGGCTCATGCGGCCACGTTGCGTTGATTCGCCAATCACCAGTACCAGCGTACGCGGTGCATCACCTGAGCTGTCTTTAAAGTTGGCCAACGGCGGCAGGGCATTGTTCTCATTCAGCAGGCTGTTCAGCGCGGTCAACTGCTGACGATACTGATAATAACCAGAGATGAATTGCCATGGCGCAGCTGGTTCCATGCGTGAGGCGAGACCATTCAACGTTTTTTCAAATGGTTTATGTTTGATAAACGTGTTCACCGTCATCGGATGCAGAATCAAACCGTATAACAGTGCAAACGACACCAGATAGCGCCAGGGCGATGGAATATGCACAGGACGCAGACGTGTCCATAGCAGAATTGCCACAGCTGTATAGGCCAGCGCAATCAAGACAATCTTCAGACTGAAATACTGGCTCAGATATTCGCTGGCTTCGTTCGCATTGGTTTCAAACATTACGTACAGAACGCTTTGCGAGAACTCTTGTCCGTAAATGACGTAATAGCTTAGAGCAGCCAGCGAGGCTGCCCATAGCATTACGCCAATGACGGCAGCAATAACGCGGATACGGTTTGGAAATAAGAATACCGGAATCAACCACAGCGAACTGAACAGCAAGGAGTCGCGTAAACCATTAGTTCCGCTATAGCCGGATAAGAGAATAACGACCTGGAGTAAACTGGAAAAAAAACAAAAATAGAGGAGCGCCCAGCCCAGGGCTTTCCAGCTAAATTTAGGTTTAGACTGGGGGTGTAAGGATTGCATAATGTAAGCCTGTCTTTAATTGTAGCGCCAAGAGTAGCACTTAAACATTAAGAGGAACTGAAGCATCACGATCTTAGGATCGTGTTTTGCCATCTTTATATTCATTTGATGAATATATTCGAGGGGGAATATATTGAAAATGAAGTGGTTGTAACAGCGGTTTTTGCCGTCGCCTCCGAATAATAGCACGAAGGCGACGGGGGAGGGACGTTAGCCTGTATTGCGCATACCAGCGGCGACACCAGCGATTGTGACCATCAATGCTTGTTCTACGCGTGGGTCCGGTGCATTGCCTTGCTCTTCCGCCAGGCGTGAGCGGTGTAACAGCTCTGCCTGTAATACGTTTAGCGGGTCAGTATAAATATTTCTTAACTGAATGGACTCGGCAATCCACGGCAGGTCGGCCATCAAATGTGAGTCGTTGGCAATCGCCAGTACGACATCGATATCTGCTGCCAGGCGTTGGCGTAGCTCTGCACCCAACGGCCACAGATCTTTTTTGACCAGGCGCTGATCGTAATACTCTGCCAGCCACAGGTCTGCTTTCGCGAAAACCATTTCCAGCATGCCAAGGCGTGTGGAGAAGAATGGCCAGTCGCGGCACATGGCTTCAAGTTCGCTTTGCTTGCCGTCTTCAACCACTTTTTGCAGCGCGGTACCTGCACCCAGCCAGGCCGGGAGCATCAGGCGGTTCTGCGTCCAGGCGAAGATCCACGGAATGGCGCGCAGAGACTCTACCCCGCCGGTCGGACGGCGTTTTGCCGGACGTGAACCGAGCGGGAGTTTACCCAGTTCCTGCTCAGGTGTTGCCGAGCGGAAATAAGGGACGAAGTCTTTGTTTTCACGCACATATCCACGATAGAGCTCGCAGGAAATATCGGAAAGCTCATCCATGATATGACGCCAGCTATCTTTCGGTTCTGGCGGTGGTAACAGGTTGGCCTCCAGAATTGCTCCGGTGTACAGCGACAGGCTGCTGATGGTCACTTCCGGCAGGCCGTATTTAAAGCGGATCATCTCCCCTTGTTCTGTCACGCGCAGACCGCCTTTCAGGCTGCCCGGCGGTTGAGAGAGTAGCGCCGCATGTGCAGGCGCGCCGCCGCGACCAATGGAACCACCGCGACCGTGGAAAAGCGTCAGTTCGATACCGGCTTTTTCGCAGGTTTTGATTAGCGCGTCCTGAGCCTGGTATTGCGCCCAAGAGGCCGCCATCACGCCCGCGTCTTTTGCGGAATCAGAGTAGCCAATCATGACCATCTGTTTGCCCTGAATAAAGCCGCGGTACCAGTCGATATTTAAAAGTTGAGACATGACGTCATCGGCATTGTTGAGGTCGTCCAGCGTTTCAAATAGCGGAGCGACCGGCATAGCAAAACCAATTCCGGCTTCTTTCAGCAGCAGATGCACGGCCAGCACATCCGACGGAGTTTTCGCCATCGAGATAACATAGGCGGCAATGGAGCCATATGGGGCTTCGGCAATGACCCGACAGGTGTCGAGCACTTCGCGGGTGTCGTTGCTCGGTTCCCAGTTACGCGGCAGGAGCGGACGCTTGGAATTCAGTTCGCGGATCAGGAAAGCCTGTTTATCCGCTTCCGACCAGTTTTCGTAGTCGCCAATGCCCAGATAACGGGTCAGTTCGCCCAGGGCTTCAGTATGACGGGTGCTTTCCTGGCGAATATCAATACGCACCAGCGGCACACCGAAACACTTCACGCGCCTAAGGGTGTCGAGCAATTCGCCATTGGCGATGATGCCCATGCCACAGGACTGCAGAGACTGGTAGCACGCGTAAAGTGGGTCCCAGAGCTGTTCGTTTTGGGTGAGAAGTCCCGCAGGTTTCGGCAATTTCTCGCCTTTCAGACGGGCTTCAAGCCAGGCCTGGGTTGCCATCAGACGAGAACGCAGGGTTTTCATCAGATAGCGATAAGGTTCAGCTGCACCTTCTTCGCCTACCAGCGCCATCAGCTCCGGCGTGGCATCCACCATCGACAGCTCAGAAATCAGAAACTGGATGTCTTTCAGGAACAGGTCTGTCGCTTTCCAGCGGCTGAGTAATAGCACGTGACGGGTGATATCTGCCGTTACGTTCGGGTTACCATCACGGTCACCGCCCATCCAGGAAGTAAATCGAACCGGGACAAAATCAACCGGCAGCTTATAACCCAGATGCTCTTCCAGTTGTTCATTCAGCTCGCGCAGGTAGTTCGGTACACCTTCCCACAGGCTGTTTTCAACTACCGCGAAACCCCATTTGGCTTCATCAACCGGGCTTGGGCGCAGCTTGCGGATCTCATCCGTATGCCAGGACTGGGCAATGAGCTGACGCAGACGGCGCATCAGTTGGTTGCGTTCATAATCGACGAGGTCTTTGTTATCAAGCTGCTTGAGGCAGGCGTTCACTTCACCCATTTTATGGATCAGCGTACGACGAGTGATCTCGGTTGGGTGGGCGGTGAGTACCAGCTCCAGAGAGAGTGATTCTACGGCTTTCTTGATGGTGGCGTCATTGAGGTTGGGCTGCTCTTTCAGTTTACGCAGAGTGCGAGCAATCACTTCCGGGTTGCTGGCTGCTTCGCCTTTTGGCGAAATGCTGTGGTATTGCTCGGCGGTGTTGGCCAGGTTCAGGAACTGGCTAAATGCGCGGGCAACCGGCAGCAGCTCGTCGTTAGACAGATTTTGCAGTGTGGTGAGCAATTCCTGGCGATTAACTTCATTGCCAGCGCGAGATGATTTGGACAGCTTACGAATTGTTTCTACGCGATCAAGAATGTTCTCTCCCAGCGCATCCTTGATGGTCTCTCCCAGCACTTTGCCGAGCATACTGACATTACTACGCAACGCGGAATATTGTTCGTTCATATTAACCCAGACACCCCATCTATTTTGAATATGTCCTGTATCTTTCGCGCCTGACTATCACGCGAAATCTTGCGGACTTAACTTTTTAGCCGTCTTTTATAAAGCCACGTAAAACACGTGACGTCAATTGCTGCGAAATCGGTTCAGCAAACGAATAAATGCCGTGAATTTACGTTATTTAATTCACATCCAATCAAATAAGCGTTGCTTATGGAAATGTTAAAAAATCACCTCGCTTACCACTAAAGGATTAGCGGGGTGACAAGCAGTTAATGCCAGCAGAAATGATGCACAACCTGGGTGATTAATTCGCGAGTTGGCTTAATAAAGCGTGTTTCCAGATATTCATCCGGCTGATGCGCCTGATTAATAGAACCTGGACCCAATACCAGCGTCGGGCAAAGCGTCTGGATAAATGGCGCTTCGGTGCAGTAGTTCACCACTTCAGTCTGTGCACCCAGCAGTTTCTCAACCACCTTTACCAGTTGATGGTCAGGCGGACACTCATAGCCTGGAATCGGTGGATGCAGTTCCGATACGGTCAGGCGGCCCGGCCAGCGTTCGCTGACAGGGGCCAGCGCTTCGTTAAGTAACCCATTGAGATCGTTTAGCGTCATACCCGGTAGCGGGCGAATATCCATATGCAGTTCGCAGCAGGCGCAGATTCGGTTGGCGGCGTCGCCACCGTGGATGTGGCCCAAATTTAACGTTGGATACGGAACGGTAAAGGCATCATGGTGATAGCGCGCTTTCAGGTCATCGCGCAGATGCATGATATGGCCGATGGCATCATGCATCAGTTCAATCGCATTAACGCCACGTGCCGGATCGCTTGAATGACCCGATTGTCCCAGAATGCGTATCGCATTAGAGATATGACCTTTGTGTGCGCGAACCGGTTGCAGTGAAGTGGGTTCGCCAATAATCGCGCAGTCTGGGCGCAGAGCAGTGGTTTCAGAAAAGTAGCGAGCTCCCGCCATGCTGGTCTCTTCGTCAGCAGTGGCCAGAATGTAGAGGGGCTTTTTCAGCTTCGTGACGTCGACATCACGCAACGCGTCGAGGATAAAGGCGAAGAAGCCTTTCATGTCCGCCGTACCCAAACCATAGAGCTTATTGTCATGCTCGGTCAGGGTGAACGGATCGCGCGTCCAGCGTCCGTCGTCAAAGGGTACGGTATCGGTATGGCCCGCCAACAACAGACCACCAGCGCCCTGTCCAATGCTCGCCAGCATATTGAATTTATTTCGCGTATCGGGAACCGGCTGGACCTCCACATTGAAGCCTAAATCTTTAAACCAGCCTGCCAGCAGAGTGATTAAACCTGCATTGCTTTGATCGAGCGCTTCTTCGGTAGCGCTAATCGATGGCGTGGCAATCAGAGCGCGGTAAATCTCGATAAATGGCGGTAAATTGTTTTTCATTGTTGACACACCTCGGGTCATGATAGTATCAATATTCATGCAGTATTTGTGAATAAAAATACATTAACGTTGAGCGTAATAAAACCCACCAAGTGTAAGGTGAGGTGATAAAGGCTTATACCTGGCAACAGAATCTAAGAAGGTGAGCAGCCCCGATGTTGAATACGCTGATTGTGGGCGCCAGTGGCTATGCCGGCGCAGAGCTTGTGACCTATGTAAATCGCCATCCTGATATGACCATAACCGCTTTGACCGTCTCAGCGCAAAGCAATGATGCAGGAAAATTAATCTCCGATTTACATCCGCAGTTGAAAGGCATTGTCGATTTACCGTTGCAGCCAATGTCAGATATCAGCGAGTTTAGCGCAGGGGTGGATGTTGTGTTCCTCGCAACGGCTCATGAGGTAAGTCATGACCTGGCTCCGCAGTTTTTGCAGGCCGGTTGCGTGGTGTTTGACCTCTCTGGCGCGTTTCGCGTAAATGACGGCGCGTTCTATGAAAAATATTATGGTTTTACCCATCAGCATCCCGACCTGCTGGAGCAGGCAGTTTACGGGCTGGCGGAATGGAAAGAAGACCAACTGAAAGAAGCGAATCTGATTGCTGTGCCGGGTTGTTACCCGACGGCGGCGCAGCTTTCGCTGAAACCACTGATTGACGCCGGGCTGTTGGATCTCAGCCAGTGGCCGGTAATTAATGCGACCAGCGGCGTAAGCGGCGCGGGCCGTAAAGCGGCTATCTCTAATAGTTTTTGCGAAGTAAGCCTGCAACCATATGGCGTGTTTACCCATCGTCATCAGCCGGAAATCGCTACTCATCTGGGGGCTGAAGTGATTTTCACCCCGCATCTGGGCAACTTCCCGCGCGGAATTCTGGAAACTATCACTTGCCGCCTTAAAGCGGGTGTAACTCATGCTCAGGTAGCGCAGACGCTGCAACAGGCGTATGGCGTTAAGCCGCTGGTGCGTCTGTATGACAAAGGGGTTCCAGCGTTGAAGAATGTGGTTGGATTACCATTCTGCGATATCGGGTTTGCTGTGCAGGGTGAGCATCTGATCGCTGTGGCGACGGAAGACAACTTATTGAAAGGCGCGGCGGCACAGGCGATGCAGTGCGCAAATATTCGTTTTGGCTTTGCCCAAACGCAGTCTCTTATTTAAGGGTGCAACAATGAATCCATTAATTATCAAGCTGGGCGGCGTTTTACTGGATAGTGAAGAGGCGCTGGAGCGCTTGTTTACCGCACTGGTGAATTATCGTGAGTCGCACCAGCGTCCGCTGGTCATTGTGCACGGCGGCGGCTGCGTGGTCGACGAGCTGATGAAGCAGCTGAATCTGCCGGTGAAAAAGAAAAATGGTCTGCGCGTCACGCCTGCCGATCAAATTGACATTATTACCGGTGCCCTGGCGGGAATGGCGAATAAAACCTTGCTGGCCTGGGCGAAAAAGCATCACATCGCGTCTGTTGGTCTGTATCTTGGCGATGGCGACAGCGTAAAAGTGACGCCGCTCGATAAAGAACTGGGTCATGTTGGACTGGCGCAGCCGGGTTCGCCTAAGCTGATTAACACGCTGCTGGAAAGCGGTTTTCTGCCGGTAGTGAGCTCTATTGGTGTCACTGATGATGGTCTGCTGATGAACGTGAATGCCGATCAGGCTGCAACGGCGCTGGCGGCAACGCTGGGTGCGGATCTGATCCTGCTCTCTGATGTGAGCGGTATTCTGGATGGCAAAGGCCAGCGCATTGCCGAAATGACCGCGGCGAAAGCGGAACAGCTGATTGAACAGGGCATTATTACCGATGGCATGATCGTGAAGGTGAATGCAGCGCTGGATGCCGCGCGTACGCTGGGCCGTCCGGTGGATATCGCCTCCTGGCGTCATGCAGAGCAACTTCCGGCGCTGTTTAACGGCACGCCAATTGGTACGCGTATTCTGGCTTAACTATTAATGTGCCGGATGGCGGCTTCGCCTTATCCGGCCTACGTGGGTTTTGTAGGCCCGGTAAGCGCAGCGCCACCGGGCAAAAATATCATATTAAGGAAATTCGTTATGGCACTTTGGGGTGGGCGTTTTACACAGGCAGCAGATCAGCGGTTCAAACAGTTCAACGACTCGTTGCGTTTTGACTACCGCCTGGCAGAACAGGATATTGTTGGCTCTGTGGCCTGGTCCAAAGCGTTGGTAACGGTAGGTGTACTGACTGCCGATGAACAGCTGCAGTTGGAAGAGGCGCTGAATAACCTGCTGGAAGAAGTTCGCGCGAATCCTCAGCAGATTTTGCAAAGCGATGCCGAAGATATTCACAGTTGGGTGGAAGGTAAGCTGATTGATAAAGTCGGCCAGCTTGGTAAAAAACTGCATACCGGGCGTAGCCGTAATGACCAGGTCGCGACCGACCTTAAGCTGTGGTGTAAAGACACGGTTATCGAATTACTGTCGGCCAATCGTCAGTTGCAAACTGCGCTGGTGGTGACGGCGGAGAATAACCAGGACGCCGTCATGCCGGGTTACACCCACCTGCAACGTGCGCAGCCGGTGACGTTTGCTCACTGGTGTCTGGCCTATGTTGAAATGTTGGCGCGTGACGAGAGCCGTTTGCAGGATGCGCTCAAACGCCTGGACGTCAGTCCGTTAGGCTGCGGCGCGCTGGCGGGTACGGCGTATGAAATCGATCGCGAGCAGTTGGCGGCTTGGTTGGGCTTTGCCTCGGCAACGCGCAACAGCCTGGACAGCGTTTCTGACCGTGACCACGTGCTGGAGTTACTCTCCGACGCCTCTATCGGCATGGTACACCTGTCGCGTTTTGCTGAAGATCTGATTTTCTTTAACACCGGCGAAGCGGGCTTTGTTGAACTCTCCGACCGTGTGACTTCCGGTTCATCTCTGATGCCGCAGAAGAAAAACCCGGATGCGCTGGAGCTGATCCGTGGTAAATGCGGTCGCGTGCAGGGTGCGCTGACCGGCATGATGATGACTTTAAAAGGCCTTCCACTGGCATACAACAAAGATATGCAGGAAGACAAAGAAGGGCTGTTCGACGCGCTCGACACCTGGCTGGACTGTCTGCATATGGCCGCGCTGGTGCTGGATGGAATCCAGGTGAAACGTCCGCGTTGCCAGGAAGCGGCGCAGCAGGGTTATGCTAACGCCACTGAGCTGGCGGATTATCTGGTGGCGAAAGGCGTCCCGTTCCGCGAAGCGCACCATATTGTGGGGGAAACGGTGGTCGAGGCGATTCGTCAGGGCAAACCGCTGGAAGCGCTGTCGCTTGCCGACTTACAAAAGTTCAGCCAGGTGATTGGCGATGACGTTTACCCGATCCTCTCGTTGCAATCGTGTCTGGATAAACGTGCAGCGAAAGGTGGCGTGTCGCCGCAGCAGGTTGCGCAGGCGATCGACTACGCGAAGGCACGCCTGTAGGTCGGATAAGGCGAAGCCGCCATCCGGCACTGTGCGCCGTTCTGCCTGATGGCGCTACGCTTATCAGGCCTACCAAACCATAACCCGGCCGAGCTTTGCGACGCCGGGCTTTTTTTATGCAAAAAAAATGCGGACTCAAGGTCCGCAAAAGTTCACGTTGGCTTTAGTTATTTCGAGTATGAGAGAAACTCTCAAACGGACAGTAGCTTCAAGGGTTAAAGGGGTACCGTTCCGTTTCTGTGGTGCATTATTAAACAGAAAGCTTGATAGGGATAATCGTTCGTTGCTATGCTACCTATCGCTACGAACTATCGTGGCGATGGAGGATGAATAATGAATATTCGTGATCTTGAATACCTGGTGGCACTAGCCGAACATCGTCACTTCCGACGAGCGGCAGACTCCTGTCACGTTAGCCAACCAACGCTGAGCGGGCAGATCCGCAAGCTGGAAGATGAGCTTGGCGTCATGTTGCTGGAGCGTACGAGTCGCAAGGTGCTGTTCACCCAGGCCGGTTTGCTGCTGGTGGATCAGGCGCGCACCGTGCTGCGCGAGGTCAAAGTGCTCAAGGAGATGGCAAGCCAACAAGGCGAGACAATGTCTGGCCCGCTGCATATTGGTTTGATCCCAACGGTGGGGCCATACCTGCTGCCGCATATTATTCCGATGTTGCACCAGACCTTCCCAAAACTGGAGATGTATCTCCATGAAGCGCAGACACATCAGCTGTTGGCGCAACTGGATAGCGGCAAGCTCGACTGCGTCATTCTGGCGCTGGTCAAAGAGAGTGAGGCGTTCATCGAAGTACCGTTATTTGATGAGCCTATGATGCTGGCGATCTATGAAGATCACCCATGGGCAAACCGTGACTGTGTACCGATGTCCGATCTGGCGGGTGAAAAACTGCTGATGCTGGAAGATGGCCACTGTCTGCGCGATCAGGCGATGGGTTTCTGCTTTGAAGCGGGGGCTGATGAAGATACCCATTTTCGGGCAACCAGTCTGGAAACGCTGCGTAACATGGTGGCGGCAGGCAGTGGTATTACCTTACTGCCTGCGCTGGCCGTTCCACCGGAGCGTAAGCGTGATGGTGTCGTTTATCTGCCATGCATTAAACCCGAACCGCGTCGTACGATTGGTCTGGTGTACCGTCCTGGTTCGCCGCTGCGCAGCCGTTATGAACAGCTGGCAGAGGCCATCCGTGGATCAATGGATGGCCATTTCGACAGTGCGTTAAAACAGGCGGTTTAAGCCATTTAGCGCCGCTACCCGATAGGCTTCTGCCATGGTTGGGTAGTTAAAGGTGGTGTTAACGAAGTACTCGATAGTGTTACCACCACCTTTTTGCTCCATTATCGCTTGTCCGATGTGAATAATTTCGGCCGCGCGCTCCCCAAAGCAGTGGATCCCCAAAATCTCTTTGGTTTCGCGATGGAACAGGATCTTCAGCGTTCCGACACTCATACCCACGATTTGTGCACGTGCCAGATGCTTAAACTGGGCACGGCCAACCTCGTATGGAACTTTCATTGCCGTGAGCTGCTGTTCGGTTTTACCAACGGAGCTGATTTCCGGAATGGTGTAAATCCCGGTTGGGATATCTTCGATCAGATGCGCGGTGGCCTCGCCTTTTACCAGTGCCTGGGCGGCAATGCGTCCCTGGTCGTAGGCCGCCGATGCCAGGCTCGGATAACCAATTACATCCCCTACTGCGTACACATGCGGCAGCGCCGTCTGGTACATGCTATTCACTTTGAGCTGCCCGCGGCTGTCGGTTTTCAGACCAATGTTTTCCAGCGCCAGCGAATCGGTATTACCGGTACGGCCATTGGCGTACAGCAGGCAGTCGGCCTTCAGTTTCTTACCGGACTTCAGGTGCATGATGACGCCGTCATCGCAACCTTCAATCTTCTCATACTCTTCGTTGTGGCGAATGACCACACCGCTGTTCCAGAAGTGGTAAGAGAGCGAGTCGGACATCTCCTGATCGAGGAATGCCAGCAGACGATCGCGGGTGTTGATTAAATCAACTTTGACGTCCATTCCACGGAAGATCGACGCATATTCACAGCCAATGACCCCTGCGCCATAAATCAGCACATGACGGGGTTCGTGGTGCAGGCTCAGGATAGAGTCACTGTCGTAAACCCGGGGATGCGAAAAGTCGACATCAACAGGGCGATAAGGACGCGAACCGCAGGCAATAACAAACTTATCCGCAGTCAGCGTTTCCACCGTACCGTCGTGACATTCCAGGGCGATCGTGTGTTCATCAACAAAACGAGCATTTCCCTGCAAAATTTCGCAGTGGTTGCGCTCGTAAAATCCTTGCCGCATACGCGTTTGCTGATTAATAACGTTATCAGCGTGGTTGAGAATATCGGCGAAAGAAGAACGAAGGAGTCGGGAGTGGTCGCTGTACAGTGGGTTCTGATTGAATTCAATAATGCGGCTGACGGCGTGGCGGAGAGCTTTCGACGGGATGGTGCCCCAGTGGGTACAACCTCCGCCGACATTATGATAGCGCTCAATTACCGCGACGCGCGCTCCTTGCTTAACCAGACCCATTGCCGCGCCTTCGCCGCCGGGACCGGAACCTATTACTATTGCATCGTAATCGTAAGAATGTGACATGGTCAGGCTTACCTGTTCTTATACATAAAAGCAACAGAATAGTAACATCGTTGTTGAGATAACCCAATTATCGTTGTGCTTTTTTGCGAAGTCGAAGCACAAACTGCGCGTAAACAATCATTCACAAAGCCATGCCAACCGCCTAATCTCTGGTATAGTGCCAGCAAGGTATGTGGAAGGATTCAGACATCGTGATGGGCGTTAGAGCGCAACAAAAAGAGAAAACCCGGCGTTCGCTGGTAGAAGCCGCATTTAGTCAACTCAGCGCTGAGCGTAGTTTTGCCAGCCTCAGTTTACGCGAAGTCGCTCGTGAAGCGGGCATTGCGCCAACCTCGTTTTATCGCCATTTCCGCGATGTGGATGAACTCGGCCTGACGATGGTGGACGAGAGCGGTCTGATGCTGCGTCAGTTGATGCGCCAGGCGCGCCAGCGTATCGCGAAGGGCGGGAGTGTGATCCGCACCTCGGTCTCAACATTTATGGAGTTCATCGGCAACAATCCCAACGCCTTCCGTTTATTATTGCGCGAGCGTTCGGGGACATCCGCAGCGTTTCGTGCAGCGGTCGCTCGTGAAATTCAGCACTTCATCGCGGAACTTGCGGACTATCTGGAACTCGAAAACCATATGCCTCGTGCGTTTACTGAAGCGCAAGCCGAAGCCATGGTAACCATTGTGTTCAGCGCCGGGGCAGAAGCACTGGATGTTGGCGCTGAACAGCGCCGACAGCTGGAAGAGCGGCTGGTATTGCAACTACGCATGATCGCGAAAGGCGCATTTTATTGGTACCGCCGTGAACAAGAGAAGATGACGCACCACTCCGAGTAACGAGAAGGACAAGCAATGAAACAGTCAGGTCAAGATAAAGGTACGCTGCTGCTGGCGCTGGTTGCTGGCTTATCGATCAATGGTACATTTGCGGCGCTGTTTAGCTCCATTGTGCCATTCTCAGTATTCCCGATCATTTCGCTGGTGCTGACGGTGTATTGTCTGCATCAACGCTATCAGAACCGCACCATGCCTGTGGGATTGCCGGGCCTGGCTGCCGCCTGCTTTATCCTCGGCGTTCTGTTGTACAGCACCGTGGTACGCGCTGAATATCCGGATATCGGCTCTAACTTCTTCCCAGCGGTACTGTCTGTGATTCTGGTGTTCTGGATCGGCTTTAAAGTGCGTAACCGTAAGCAGGAAATAGCGGAGTAACAGTTGTAACTGTAGGCCGGATAAGGCAAAGCCGCCATCCGGCAATCTGAAGCGGCCGGCCTACGTTCAGTTTTACTTCTTGGTTAACAGTACGCCGCACTCCATATGGTGCGTATACGGGAACTGATCGAATAGCGCCAGACGTGAAACATTGTGCGTCTGGCTTAACGTTTCCAGGTTTTTACACAGCGTCTCCGGATTGCAGGAGATGTACAGAATGCGCGGATACGCCTGCACCATTTTCTCCGTTTCGCTGTCCAGACCGCTGCGCGGTGGGTCAACGAAGATAGTTTCACACTGGTAACTCTTTAGATCGATTCCCTGCAAACGGTTGAACTCGCGAACGCCGTTCATCGCCTGAGTAAACTCTTCGGCCGCCATGCGGATTATTTGTACGTTTTCAATCTGGTTAGCCGCAATGTTGTACTGTGCAGCAGCAACGGACGGCTTGGCGATTTCCGTCGCCAGTACGCGGTTGAAGTTTTGTGCCAGGGCTAACGAGAAATTGCCATTGCCGCAATACAGCTCCAGCAGGTCGCCTTTTGAGCCCCTGGTGACATCAATCGCCCACTCCAGCATCTGAATATTCATGGCGGCGTTCGGCTGGGTGAAGCTGTTCTCAACCTGGCGATAGATAATCTCTTTACCCGCAACCGGCAAGCGTTCGTCAATGTAGTCCTGATCCAGCTCGATTTTGGTTTTGGTTGCCCGGCCAATCAGATGCACATTCAGGTTTTTCGCCCGTAGCGCATCCCGCAGCGCTTCAGCTTCCTGACGCCATTCATCATCCAGCTTTTTATGGTACAGCATCGATACCACCGCCTGACCGCTCAGGGTTGTGAGGTAATCAATCTGAAACAGTTTGTGACGCAGGACGTGGTTGTTGCGAACGCCTTCGATCATTGCCGTCATTAGCGTGTTGATAAGCTCACTGGCTGCCGGGAAGCTGTCGACACGGATACGGTTTTTGGTCTGGCTGTCGAACATGATGTGGTACAGATCATCACCGTCATGCCACAAACGGAATTCCGCGCGCATACGGTAGTGGCTGACCGGTGAACGAAACACTTCCGGAGCCTGTGCATAAAATGGCGTCATTAAGCTCTGCAGACGCACCACTTTTTCAGCTAACTGTGCGTCGTACTGTTCTGTCGGAAGGTGTTCGGGGGTCATGATGCGTCCTGAAAAATAAAAGTACGCGGGGATTGTAGGGATTGCTCATCAGATGTCCAGTCATTGATGATTTCCGATATTGTGATACGCAGTCTGGACAGTGGGTTGTAACAAACTGTAGCATCCGTTTTCCGGTCCTGTGAGTTAAAAGGGAATCCAGTGTGAATCTGGAGCTGACGCGCAGCGGTAAGGAAGGTAGGGGATGAGCGCACCTGGTGCAGACACTGCGGCATGCCGTGGGAAGTCATCGTCTCTTTAAGTTGCCTCCAAGCCCGAAGACCTGCCGGCTAACGTCGCATCTGGCTTTCATCATCGCGTACTATCGGTGGGACCTGCGGCATCCTTCTTATATTGTGGATGCTTTACAATGATTAAAAAATCGTTGCTGTGCACGGCACTTTCCGTCACGGCATTTTCTGGTTGGGCACAGGATACTAGCCCAGATACTCTCGTTGTTACTGCCAACCGTTTTCAGCAGCCTGTTAATACTGTCCTTGCCCCCACTGATGTGGTGACGCGTGAAGATATTCAGCGCTGGCAGTCAAAAGATCTCAATGATGTCATGCGCCGATTGCCGGGCGTAGATATTTCGCAAAGCGGCGGTATGGGGAAAAGCTCCTCGCTGTATGTTCGCGGTACTGAGTCCCGGCATGTCCTGGTATTGATTGATGGCGTGCCGATGGCGCGTGCAGGCATCGGTAATGCGATTGATATTGGTCAGATTCCGGTATCGTTGGTGCAACGTGTTGAATATATTCGCGGGCCGCGTTCAGCTGTGTACGGATCTGGTGCGATCGGTGGTGTGATGAACATCATTACGATGAGTAATGAAGAGAAATCACAGATCAACGCAGGTATGGGGACTGATGGTTATCAGACCTACGACGGCACGATAAATAAACGATTTGGTGACACGATGGTGACGGCGGCTGGCGCTTACCAGACGACCAAAGGTTTTAACATTCAACCTGACTCCCCTTACAGCGGCGACAGCGATCGCGATGGTTATCGCAACAAACTGTTCTGGGGCGGCTTGCAGCACAAGTTTAACGATAACTTCTCCGGTTTCTTCCGTGGTTACGGCTACACGGCGAATAGCGATTACGATCAGGGCTCTTATGGCTATGCTGGCGGTAATGACGAAGCTCAGAATTACACTCAGTCCTGGGATTCCGGCCTTCGTTACAGCTCAGGTATCTATTCCGCCCAACTGATTGCTAACTACCAGCATCTCAAAGATTACAACTATAGCAATCAACTCGGTCGTTATGCGGGGGATGCTACGCTGGATAATATGGAACAGCGCTATATTCAGTGGGGAAATAACGTTGAGGTTGGGCATGGAGCGATTAGCGGTGGTGTCGACTGGAAACAAGAAAAGCTGACTTCCAGTAGTACCACGAAATCGGACGCTTATAAACGTGATACGACCGGACTTTATCTAACTGGGCAACAACAAATTGATAGCGTCACGCTGGAAGCCTCAGGCCGTGAAGATCATGATGAACAATTCGGCTGGCATGGCACCTGGCAGACTGCTGCAGGCTGGGAGTTTGTTGATGGCTACCGTGCAACGCTCTCTTATGGCACAGGTTTCCTGGCTCCTTCACTTGGTCAGCAATACGGGGCTACGCGTTTTGCCTCTTCCTATGGGCCGGGTATTGCAGCCAACCCGAATTTGAAACCGGAAGAATCTAAACAGTGGGAAGCAGGGATTGATGGATTGACAGGGCCGCTTGATTGGCGTCTTTCTGCATATCATTATGAAATTCAAAACCTGATCGATTACAAGAATAACCAGTACGTCAACGTTAAGTCAGCCACGATTAAAGGGCTGGAATGGACTGGGAATGTTACGACTGGCCCGGTAGATCATCACCTGACGCTACAGTATGTTGACCCGCGGGATGATGATACGAATAAGGTACTCTATCGCCGAGCAAAACAGCAGGTTAAGTATGAGTTAACTGGGCAGGTTCAGGACTTGGGGTGGAACGTTGCTTATCAATATATAGGTGAACGTTACGATAATGATTACGACAATAATCGTGATGTTAAATTGGGCGGCGTCAGCTTGTGGGATATCGGAGTGTCATATCCAATCACCTCACAGCTGACAGTTCGTGGTAAAATCGCCAACCTGTTCGATAAAGATTACGAGACAGTTTATGGCTACGCAACTGCAGGACGGGAATACACCTTGTCTGGCAGCTACACCTTCTGATCCCCGTCCCACCGTGCTGGTGTTTGATTCCGGCGTCGGTGGGTTGTCGGTCTATGACGAGATCCGGCGTCTTCTGCCGGATCTCCACTATATCTACGCTTTCGACAACGTCGCTTTTCCTTATGGAGAGAAGAGCGAGGAGTTTATCGTCGAGCGTGTTGTTGAGATTGTGACTGCGGTCCAGCAGCGCTATCCCCTCTCTCTTGCGGTCATCGCGTGTAATACAGCAAGCACGGTGTCGCTCCCTGCGTTACGTGAGAAATTTGCTTTCCCGGTTGTGGGCGTGGTGCCTGCGATTAAACCGGCAGCGCGACTCACGGCGAACGGTGTTGTGGGGCTACTGGCTACACGTGCAACGGTGAAGCGGTCGTATACCCATGAGCTGATTGCGCGATTCGCTAACGAATGCCAAATTGCAATGTTGGGTTCTGCTGAGCTGGTGGAACTTGCGGAAGCGAAGCTGCACGGTGAAACAGTTTCTCTGGAAGAGCTGCGGCGTATTCTGCGTCCGTGGCTGCGGATGTCTGAACCACCTGACACAGTAGTGCTCGGTTGCACTCATTTCCCTCTATTACAGGAAGAGCTTTTACAGGTCCTTCCCGAGGGGACGAGACTGGTGGATTCTGGTGCCGCGATAGCGCGCCGCACGGCCTGGTTGTTAGAGCATGAAGCACCAGATGCGAAATCAACCGATGAGAACGTTGCATTTTGTATGGCAATGACGACAGAAGCTGAACAATTATTGCCTGTGCTACAGCGCTATGGCTTTAAAACGCTCGAAAAACTGTCAGTTTAAGTGGTTTTGATGAAAAAATACGCACTCGGAAGATTATTTTAAATTTCCCCTTGTCAGCCTGAAATAACTCCCTATAATGCGCCTCCACTGACACGGAACAACGGATTACAAGCCGCCGGGTCAGCGGGGTTCCACTGAGAATCTCGTAGAGAAAAGCAAAAATAAATGCTTGACTCTGAATGAGGAAAACGTAATATACGGGACCTCGCGACAGAGCGCTAAAGCGCGTCGCAACTGCTCTTTAACAATTTATCAGACAATCTGTGTGGGCACTCGAAGATACGGATTCTTAACGTCGCAAGACGAAAAATGAATACCAAGTCTCAACG